>JAZUHV010000027.1:0-7361 GCA_045641925.1 Butyrivibrio sp. | reverse complement strand
AGGTTCACCTTTGCTGTATGCGTGTGGATGATGCAGCTTGTAAGGCAGCAGCAGATAAGCTTTACGAAGAACTGGAAGCAAAGGGCGTTGAAGTCATCTATGATGATCGTGAAGTAAGAGCGGGCGCAATGTTCGCGGATGCGGACCTTTTGGGCGTTCCTGTTCGTGTGGTTGTTGGACCTAAGGCATTGCAGGATGGCAAGGTGGAATTGAAGACCAGAGATAAGAGTGTGAATGAACTCGTGGATGTGGACAATGCAGTGAACGAAGTTCAGGCATTGATTGCGAAACTCTTTGATGAAATTAATGCAAACGTAAAGGCTCGAATTTAAGAATTTAGGGACGAGTGTAAAAGCACTCGTCCTATTTCATTTATGTACCATTTGTGAAAGGGAAAGACGATGCAGGCAGTAATTTTGGCAGCGGGCATGGGAAAACGCCTGAAGGAATTAACCCAAAATCGCACAAAGTGTATGGTTGAGGTCAATGGAATCACATTGATCGAGCGTTTGCTACGCATTTTGGATCGAAAGAGCCTGAGCCAAATCGTAATTGTTATAGGCTACTGTGGGGATTCTTTGCAGGAATTCGTTCAGAAACTGGATGTGAAAACGCCAATCAAATGGGTTCAGAATCCGGACTATGATAAGACGAATAATATCTATTCCCTGAGTCTGGCAGCGGACGATCTGATGCGCGAAGATACCTTATTGTTTGAATCGGACATCATTTTTGAAGAGTCCATTGTGGATGAACTTTTGGAGAATCCAGAGAAGAATCTGGCAGTTGTGGACGCGTTGGAGAATTGGATGGATGGCACTTGCTTAGAAGTGGACGATAACGATAATATCGTGAATCTGATTCCAGGAAAATTTGTGGATTATTCCGCTAAGAGCCAATACTACAAGACGGTAAATATCTATAAATTTAGCAAAGAGTTTTCTGTGAATACCTATGTTCCTTTGCTGGAGGCGTATCGTAAGGCAAAGGGTGAGAATGAATATTATGAGTCCGTGATTCGCCTGATTGTGCTTCTTGGGACCAATGAACTAAAGGCACTTCGGATTTGCGGGAAAAATTGGTACGAGATTGACGATGCGCAGGATTTGGACATTGCGGAAACCATTTTTACCAGAGATTTGTCAAAAAAATATGCAAAGATTATGGCACGCTATGGTGGCTTTTGGCGATACCCAAAGCTTTTGGATTTTTGCTATTTGGTAAACCCGTATTTTCCACCACAACGTTTTTTAGATGATTTACGTGCAAATATGGGTGCGCTTTTAGAGGCTTATCCGTCCGGTATGGCGGTGAATGCCTTGTTGGCTGGCAGGAATTTTGGGGTTTCTTTGAAGCACATCGCTGTGGCCAATGGTGCGGCAGAACTAATACAAACCTTGATGGAAACGGTGGACCTTGGACGAGTGGGCGTGATTCGTCCAACGTTTGAGGAATATGTACATCGTATTCCAAAGGAACGAATCATTGAACTGGATGCTTCGAAGTTTGATTTTGCCTATGGGTCAGAAGAAATCATTCATCATTTTAATACAAATCGGATTGACACCTTGGTGCTGATTAATCCGGATAATCCGAGCGGAGTTTGCTTAAATCAGGAAGAACTTCAAAAATTGCTCGATTGGTCCCTGTCAAAAAATGTGCGTCTGATTGTGGATGAGAGCTTTGTTGACTTTGCGGATGAGGCCAAGAGCCTGTTGGCAGATGCTGTTTTACGCAACGCTCCAAATCTGATTGTAATAAAGAGTATTTCCAAAAGCTATGGTGTGCCAGGCCTTCGATTAGGCATCGTAGCCAGCGCAGATGAGGTATTCATTGCGCATATGAAGAAAGCACTGCCGATTTGGAATATCAATTCCTTCGCAGAATTTTTCATGCAGAATCTGACCAAGTATGAGAAGGAATATGAAGCCTCTTTGGTAAAATTAAAAAAGACGCGCGATGCATTTACGAATGAGCTGAAACGGATTTCGTATCTACGTGTCTTTGCATCACAGGCTAATTATTTGATGTGTGAGGTAACAAAGAAGTATACAAGCCTTGCTTTATGTACGCATCTTTTGGAAAAACAAATCCTGATTAAGGATTTGACACCGAAGATTCATGATGGAAAGCAATACATTCGCATTGCCGTTCGGACAGCGGCAGAGAATAATCGTCTGATTGAAGAATTGAAGAATTTATAGAATATGGCCTGCCCCGAAGGGCAGGCCGATTTTTATGCTTCTTTATATTTTTTAAATACCAAACTTCCGTTATGTCCACCAAAGCCCAACGAATTGCTGAGAGCATAGGTGACATCCATTTCGCAGGCTTCCTTGCAGTAATCCAGATCCAGTTCTTCCTCTGTGGACTGTAATCCTGCGGTTTTATGAATGTAGCCTTCCTGCAATGTTTTCAGGCAAACAATTGCCTCTACTGCGCCAGCTGCACCGACCAAATGTCCGGTCATGGACTTGGTGGAATTGACCTTTAGCTGGTAAGCATGTTCGCCAAAGGTGGTTTTGATTGCACGGGTTTCAAACAGATCATTATATTTGGTGCCGGTTCCGTGTGCATTCACGTATTGAATGTCCTCTGGGGTGATTCCGGCATCGCGGATGGCTAATTCCATCGCCTTAGCGGCACCGAGACCGTCGGTTCTCGGACTGGTTACATGATAAGCATCACCGGTTGCTCCATAGCCGGCTACTTCTGCGATAATCT
Source organism: Butyrivibrio sp. (assembly GCA_045641925.1). GTDB lineage: Bacteria > Bacillota > Clostridia > Lachnospirales > Lachnospiraceae > Eshraghiella. The sequence continues at coordinate 4,637 of JAZUHV010000027.1, read as the reverse complement.
TTGCTCCACGCTTTTTCGCATGTTCATATTCTTCTAATACCAAAACACCGCAGCCTTCGCCTAACACGAATCCGCCGCGTTCTGCATCGAAGGGGATAGAGCAGCGTGTCGGGTCGGTAGAGAGGGAGAGACTCTTTAGTGCATCGAAGCCCGCAACGCCCATGGAACAGATTGGCGCTTCAGCACCACCTGCCAGCATGACATCTGCATCACCATACTGAATGGCACGGAGCGCCTCGCCAATACTATTGGTTCCAGATGCACAGGCAGTTACGATATTGATGTTCTTGCCCATCATTCCATATTTGATGCTGACATTGCCTGCTGCCATATTTCCAATGAGGATAGGAACGAAGAACGGATTTACACCGCGTGGACCTCGTCGCTGTTTTGCCTCAAATTCACTTTCAAAAATCTGCATACTGCCCACGCCGGAGGAGATAGCGCATCCAACCATAAATGGGTCTTCTTTTTCCATATCCAGCCCGGACATCTCTACAGCTTCAGCGGCAGCAACCATCGCAAATTGTGCGAAGCGGCCCATACGCTTGGAGGATTTTACGTCCATATAATTGGTTGGATCAAAATCTTTTACTTCTGCAACCAGTTTGCACTGATTGGCACTGCCGTCAAATAAAGTAATAGGTCCAAAACCTAATTTTCCTTCCTTTAATCCGTTCCATAATTCTGCTACAGAATTGCCAATTGGGGTAATGGCGCCCATACCAGTTACTACGACACGTCGTTTCATGAGAGTAATTCCTCCTATAGTTAGATTGCCATGCCACCGTCTACGGCGAATACCTGGCCGGTAATGTAGTTAGCCTTGTCAGAAGCCAAAAATGCTGCTAAATAAGCAATGTCGGATGGCTCGCCCACACGCTTTAACGGAATTTGTTCCACCATTTTTTCCAGAACCGCATCATTCATACCAGCTGTCATATCGGTTGCAACGAAGCCTGGTGCAATGGCATTACAGGTAATGTCACGGCTTGCTAGTTCCCTTGCAGTACTTTTTGTAAGGCCAATGATGCCGGCTTTAGAGGCACTATAGTTTGCCTGACCTGCGTTGCCCAAAATACCGGAGATGGAAGAGATGTTAATGATCTTTCCGGAGCGTTGCTTTAAGAAATACTTGGACATATGGCGAATGGTATTAAAAGCACCCTTCAAATTGGTATTGATGACTGCATCAAATTCCTCTTCGCTCATCTTCAAAAGTAGATTGTCCCGGGTGATTCCTGCATTATTAATCAATACATCGATACGACCGAATTCCTTCATCAATTCATCAATCATATTTTTACAGGCTTCGAAATCAGCAACATTGCAGGCGTAAGCCTTTGCCTGACGTCCCATCGCTGTAATTTCTGCGACAGTTTCATTCGCTTTATCAACAGAACCGTTATAATTGACGATGATATCCATTCCTTCTTTTGCAAGTTCAAGCGCAATTGCTTTTCCAATGCCTCTGCTGGCACCGGTAACGAGTGCGATTTTATTCATATGAATCCTCCTGGCACGATGTGTCCCTGCACATCGAATTCTTTGCTTATTATATGCCTTAAATGTTCATTTTGTAAACAATCAATCATCAAAAGTCGGACTATGAATACATAAAAAAGCCCCTGCCTTTCGACAGGGGCTTTGAGCCTTTCGTTGTAAATTAAACAGTAAATTTATTTAATTCTGCTACGAGACTATTGGTATCGTTAACATTATTATTTGCTTCACTTACGACATTTTGTAGCTGGAAGCTTAAATCTACAGTGGACTGTGCCACGTTTGTGATACCCTGAGCAGTTTCCTCTGCAGCAATATTCACCGCATCAATTGCTTCGCGAATAGAAGTGATGGACTCCTGAATTTCATCACTGTCTTCCTTGAAGGAAGTGAGGAGAGAGGACAGCTTTTGTATATCCTCGCTGTAATGATTGGTCAACGCATCGGACTGTGCGTGCTCGGTTTCATTGCTTTCAATCATATATTGGGTAACGTTCTCTGCTTCACGTGCCAGTTCCTCAACGGCTAAGATGACGCTATTGGTAACCATCTGAATTCTATTGGCAGCTTCTTTGGATGAATCTGCTAACTGGCGGATTTCATCCGCAACCACTGCGAAACCCTTTCCGGCTTCTCCGGCTCTGGCAGCCTCAATGCTGGCATTGAGGGAGAGGAGATTGGTCTGTGAGGTGATATTTAAGATTTCATCGGTCAGGTTGGCTATTTCCTGTACCTGCTTTGCATTTTCAATCTTAACATGCAGGTTGTCTGTCACTTCGTTCAAATGCTGATTTGCGATTTCACGCTCCTGTGCAGATTTCTGACGAATCGCATTAACCTTTACAACAACCTCATCTGCATAGGCAGATTGTTCGCTACTTTGCTGGGATACTTCTCCAATCAGTTCGGCAACGGTATCCACCTGAACCATAACCTGATTTAGCGATGCACTGGTTTCTTCACTGGAAGCAGACATCTGTTCCATCGTAGAAGATACATTGTTGATTTCGACTTCAGCGGCCTCAATCTGACCATTAATCTGTCCGGAAGCACTCTGAATGTTTTCGGTGGTTTCCTGAACGGTGGAAATAACGGTTCCCAGGGTCTCAGTCAAATCATTGATACCGGCAACCAGAACACCGATTTCGTCCTTGGATTTTACATGAATTTTATCATTCAAATTTGCATGTCCGGCGTTGATATCTTCAATCAATTTATTAATCTTTGCACTGGCTACAGAAGCTGGCTTAACCATGAAGGTAAGAATGATGATTAAAGCAACTAAGAAGATGGTACCCATCATTAATGCAACTACGACAAGGTTTCTTGCCATTTCATTAGCAGGAGCAACGATTACTTCTTCGCCAACGGTTACTTCTGTAATGAAGTTTTCGGTGGTCGCAAATCCGATATAGGTTACGCATAAACCGTACATGGATAGGTCCAGTGTGGTGTGGCCGCTTGGGTTATTTACCAGGAAGTCAAATCCAGCTGGATCGTTTTCTGCGATATTGGTGAGAATGCTGCTCTTGTCCCCGTTGGTTCCAACGATGAATCCGTTATGGTCCATAATGGTGACGTCATAGTTCTCATCGTTTACAATATCGGCGCCCATTGCCTCTAAATCGATGGACATATTTACGGACCCAATCATCTTTCCGTTGATATCGTTAATTGCAAATGCAACAACATAGACAGGCTTTCCGGTAACTGGAGATACATTGTTTCCGAAGTAGTAGCCGTTCTTCTGGCATTCAATGTAATAATTTTCATCGGAAACATCATGGAGAGTGGAATTATCAAGACAATCTGCATAACCCGTGGTTCCGAAGGTTACAAACAGGTTTTCATAAACCTTGCCGGTGTTTTCGTAAAGAGTTTTCAGGCTGGCGCCAACGGCGGCCTGTGCGGTTGGATTAATCTCGCCAGTTGCATCAAAAACCATACCCTCCTGAATGACGGTGGAATTCGTTTTTACTAACATAGCAATGGCCTTTTGGTCGTTGATGTACTGTTCCAGTGCAGTTGCTTTGTTCTTGGCAGAGTCAATCAAACTGTTTGTCTGATTTTCAATCAGTCTGTTCTTTGAGAAACTGGTAGAAAAGTAAGTATTAACAGCAAGGGAAGCAACCAGTGCCACTAATACAACGAAAATGATCTTTGTACTCATTTTCTCAAAAAAAGGTATTTTGCGTTTCTTCATATTATTTGTCCTCCTAAATAAATATGATGTAAAAGTTTATTACTTGAACCAACCCTTCGGATATTGTAGTACTTTAGGACAGCTTTTCAATACTTTTTAACTAAAAAAATAAACTTTTCCGAAAAAAGCAATTTTTAGGGGTGACATTTTCAAAGGAATTACGATATAGTATTAAGGGTCTGAAAGACAGAAAAACTCTATTAATAAGGAGAAAAGAAACGATGGGCGGATTTTTTGGCGTAGCATCACAGGAAAATTGTAATTTTGATTTGTTCTTTGGAACGGATTACCATTCACATTTGGGAACCAGACGCGCCGGTATGGCAGTTTATGGAGAAAACGGCTTCAAAAAGTCCATTCATAATATAGAAAATACGCCGTTCCGTACCAAATTCGATAAGGAGATTGGGGATTTGGTCGGAAAGTATGGTATCGGCTGTATCTCTGATTTTGAGGCTCAGCCGATTTTGGTGCGTTCTCATCATGGCACCTTTGCAATTACGACGGTAAGCAAGATTAACAATGCGCAGGAAATCGTGGATGAGATTATCGAAAAAGGAACCCATTTCTTTGAGATGAGCAATGGAGAGATTAATCCAACCGAATTGGTTGCAGCAATGATCAATCAGAAGGATAACTTCATTGACGGTATTCGCTATGCGTTGGAGAAAATAGATGGTTCGTTATCCATGCTGATTCTGACGGAGAAGGGCATTTATGCAGCACGTGACCGTATGGGCCGTACCCCGGTTGTGCTGGGTAAGAAGGAAAATGCACGTTGCGCCTGCTTTGAAAGTCATTCCTTCCTGAATTTGGGATATACCAAAGATCGTGAATTGGGTCCTGGTGAGGTAGTGGTATTTGATGAGAATCAGTGCAGAACCCTTGTAGCACCTGGTAAGAATATGAAGATTTGTACCTTCCTTTGGGT
>JAZUHV010000026.1:0-2897 GCA_045641925.1 Butyrivibrio sp. | reverse complement strand
TCGTATTTATGTAATACGTCTTCCAAATTTTCGAACATGTTGTTCCTCTCTTTCCGGGGAATCCCTCATCTATCTTATTATGGCCAAATAGCACACACATTTCGTGGCAATCCCGCCAAATCTTTTACGACTTCTATATTCTGATATCCCGCTTTTGCAAGAAGCTCAGAAACTTCGTCTGCCTGGTCGCAACCGATTTCTAACATCAGACTGCCACCCGGTCTTAAAAAGTGCCCGCTTTCTGCTGCCAAAATTCGATAGAACTTCAGACCGTCCAGACCGCCATCCAGCGCGATTCGCGGCTCACAATCCCGCACCTCTGGGTCCAATTGTGCAATCACATCCGGGCGAACATATGGAGGATTGGATACAATCAAATCGTAGCTCCCTTCCACTTTATCAAACATATCGCTTTTAATAAATTTCACACCACCATCAGGAAGCAAACGCTCTGCATTTTCCCTGGCAACCGAAAGCGCAAACTCGGACAAATCTACTGCAGTCACATCCACGTGATACAGCTTTGCCAGACTAATCGCAATGCATCCAGAGCCGGTGCATACGTCCAAAACCTTCTGATAGCCTTCTTTTTGAATGGTTTTGCCTGCATTTTCAACCAAAACCTCTGTATCAAAACGAGGAATCAAAACCGAATCAGATACCTTAAATTTCAATCCCATAAAAAAGGCAATACCCAGAATATATTGCAATGGTTTATGCGTAGCCCTCTGCTCAATCCAGTCGTTGTACCGTTCTACAAGTGCGTACTGTTCCTCAGGAATCGGTTCAGTGCCATTTAAGAGTACTTCTGTCGGTCCAATGTCAAAAGCCTCAAATAGAAGGATTTCTGCGTCCGTATCCGGTGCTGCAAGTCCAGCCCGTTGCAGTTTCTCCTGTCCTTCTTTTCTTAATTCACGTAATGTCATGTCGGCTCATCCTCACAGCAGCTTTTCGGAACATCACCAACCAGAGCCCCATCCTTAAAATTCTCAGCCTGATATTTCTTCCAGTCAAAAACAGCTTCCACAGAAGCAATACCGACTTCAATCATTTCATCGTCCGGTTCGCGCGTTGTAATCCCCTGCAATGCCAGACCCGGCTTACTGATAAAGTTCATAAATGCATTATCATGGCGTCCTGCTGCACGCAATATCTCATAAGAAATACCTGCGATTACCGGAATCAGTACAAATCTGGAGAGCATGCGAAGCCATCTTGCATCAAATCGAATAAACATCATAGCCAGAATGGAAATGCACATAACAATCAGCATAAAACTGGTACCACAGCGCTTATGTTCCTTGGAACTAGCGCGGACATTCTCCACATTTAATTCCAAACCATGCTCAATACAGTTGATGCACTTATGTTCTGCCCCATGATACATATATACGCGCCTGATATCCTTCATTAAGGAAATCAGAGCCACATAAGCAATGAAAATAATCAGGCGCAACACACCTTCAATCAAAATAATCAGAGTGTCAATGGTGCCAGCGCTAAGTGTCGTCATCGTAAAAGCTCTACGAATAACATACTCCGTAAGAAGCCAAGGCCCCACCACGAAAATACCTATGGCAAGCACAATGGAGATTAACATCGTGACTACCGAAAAAGCAGTTTCTTCTTTTTTCTTTTGTTCAGGAGTCTTTTCCTTTCCTGTTTTTTTCTCTTCTTCATCATCCTCATAGAAGGAGGAGGAATAATTTAAGGCAGACATTCCTAAAACCAGTGAATCTATAAAATTGAAAATGCCGCGGAAGAAAGGCAGCTTAAAAAATGCGCCCTTGTCTCCCAGGCCATGAAATTTTTCTTTTTTGACAGTGATGTCGCCATTTGGCATACGAACAGCTACCGCATAGGTATCGCCATTCTTCATCATAACGCCTTCCATGACAGCCTGTCCGCCAATTCCGGAATACTTCATACGTTTCTCTCCGTTTCCACGCTTCTGTACCTGCAAGTACTCTGCGTATACGAAAATAGGATTGAGGCTCCTCTTTCGACGAACCTCAATCCCATTTATTGTAGCTTATTAAATCGCTAGTTGTTCTGGTTTACACCATACTTCTTATTGAACTTATCAATACGTCCACGTGCCTGAGCAGCCTTCTGCTGACCAGTGTAGAATGGATGACACTTAGAACAAATTTCTACGTGGATTTCTGGCTTGGTAGAACCGGTTACGAATTCGTTACCGCAGTTACATACAACCTTTGCCTGATAATACTCTGGATGGATTCCTTCTCTCATGATTTTCACCTCTTATAATAAAATGCACTATCACTTACCAACTTGCACAATGCAGATGGTCTCTGTCATAATGACCACGCGTGACTAATTCAAGCACGCACAGCTCTTGTATATTATCATACCCGAAAAGCATTGGCAAGAATAAATTTACGAAAATAGCTTAAACAATATGTGTTTTCTTAATCATCTGGCAAAATTCCGCATTATTTCTGGTCTTTGAGAACATATCAATAATACGTTCGGAAGCCTCATCCGGTCTTAGACCATTCAGTGCCTTACGCATAATATCCACGGCTTCCTGCTCTTCCTGCGTAAGCAATAAATCCTCACGACGGGTTCCGGACTTGATAATATCAATTGCCGGGAAGATTCTACGTTCGGAAAGTTTACGGTCCAGGACAAGTTCCATATTACCGGTACCCTTAAATTCTTCGTAGACAACATCATCCATTTTGGATCCGGTATCCACCAGCGCTGTCGCTAAAATCGTTAAGGAGCCGCCCTCGCGCATATTACGCGCAGCGCCAAAGAAACGCTTTGGCATATGTAAGGAAGCAGGGTCTAAACCACCGGAAAGGGTTCGACCACTCGGGCTGATTACGATATTATATGCTCGGGACAATCGGGTAATGGAATCTAATAAA
>JAZUHV010000025.1:0-4373 GCA_045641925.1 Butyrivibrio sp. | reverse complement strand
TGCCTGCGGATTATCCATCTTGTTATAAATAATATTGGCATACAAATAGGCCTTTTTCTGATATTCCAGACTATTGTTATAGCCAAAGTACATCAGAACCATTTTCGGCAATGGGCTCCAGTCGTCCTGTCTTCTGGATTTCACATAGAACTCGAAAAGCTGGGTAATCTTTAACTGCTCCTTAATCGCTTCCCCGTAAATATCCAGATACTGCACACCAATGCAGCAATTGCGCACCAGAATCTTACACAAGCTTTCTAATAGTTCCCTGGTTGGGTGATTCTGGTACAAAGCCCACATCAGGCGAATATACTTCTCCGTGCCATAGCGAATGCCTATTACCATCGCTGCAGCAGTGGAGCATAAACGTTCTTCAATAATGCCATTCTTTGCACCGAAATACAGCACCTGTGTTTCAAATGCATTCATCACACGCAATAAATGCGGTTGCTCATTTAAAATCTTGCAGGCTTCCAAATACATCACCGGGCTATGACAGCCGCGATTAAACTGTTCCTTAATGCGTAAGAGTTTCAGACTCTGGTTGGTTTCCAGCTCCTCATCAATAAATAACAAAGTCCAAAGGATACGCCAGTCATCGCACTTGGAAAAGCAGTCCTTAATCATGATGCTTGCACGCTTTGAGTAAGCACGCTCCTTGTTGTAAAGAGAATTCACATAAATAAAATAGCAATATAATGGATAATCCTCCTCGGACTCTGCGTGAATATCATCCTTTACTTCATCCATCAGGGCTTTCGCCTTGGCATCCTGCTGCTCGGTAATATATAGCTGCGCCAGTGCAAGCTTACAGAAAATATCCTGCTCGTCCAGTGCACTCATCGCCTCGATAACAATGCGTGACTCACGAATCCACTCTTCCACCGGAATGGCATGAATGCGGAAGCGTACATACAAGGTCATCATATCCATCGTCAGCTTCTTCTTGGTCACCATTTTCTCATGGGTTTCACGAAGGCTTCCGTCATGGTTATCTACCATAATCTGCAGTGCGGCATGCATCGTATTGGTGCGAAATAAAATGCAGGCAATATTACGCCCCGCATGCAGTTTGTCATAGTCAATCACATAAGAAAACTCGTAACGATTTCCAGAGAAAGCGTCCGAATCAATGCTCTTTCTCTCCAGTCTGACAAATGGTGCATCGCAGGATACCATAACGTTTAAATAGCCCCAGGTGTCACGTTCAATGACAATGGTATCCTTAAAATTCTCTGTCAGATTGTCATAATGCTTCTTGGTCTCCGGCAAACGGATATGCACCGGTGCCTTTTTTCCTGAAGCAATCAGAAACTGTTCCAGATTATTTCGTAAATCATCACCCTTTAATAAGCCCTCATAGGCATTCAAAAGTGCGTAATCATTGCTCAAATATACATCCGCAAAATCCATGCTCATAAACAGCTTAACAGCCTCATCCGGATTGCTTTGCGCAAGTTCTGTAAACTGATTCAGATTACGGATGGTTCCGATCGTGGACTCATGCGAGCCGGCTTCCACGCGGAAGGAATACGGAATATCCAGTTCCCCGCCATTGCTGACAATGTGGAAGGCTCCTTCGATTTCTTCACCAGGCTGCGTATCCTCCACCTTCACCATATAGGTGATGGCAGTATCCGCACTTTCAAAGCCCGGCTCCTCAATAACCACCTTATCGTTGTTACTATAGACAATTCCCTTAGCCTCTCTTCCATCCATTGTGGACAGCAAAAGAGAACCGCTAAACGGCTGATTCTTGTCAACGATTGCGTATATGGAATTGTCCTTAGCTACCAGGGTAATTGGTTCGTAATCAAACACACCTCTGGCATAACGATTAATCTGGTTTTTCACGAATCTTTTGCCTCTCGAATGATGCGCTCCATATGTGCATCAATAGTTGTTTCATATCCCTGATGGGACGAATGATAAAAGGTCGTTCCCATCACCTCGTCCGGCAGGTACTGTTGCTCGCAGTAATGGTTCGGATAAAGATGAGAATACTGATATCCATCCCCACGGCCTAATTTGCCTGCAGACTTATAATGTGCATCTCTCAGGTGTGGAGGGATGCCATAATTTTTATGTCCAGCAACGTAATCCATTGCGTCGGAAATGCCATTCACTGCGGTGTTGCTCTTTGGTGCAGTTGCCACATAGGTTGCTGCCTGTGAAAGAATAATCTGACTCTCCGGCATTCCAATCCGTTCCACCGCCAGGAAGGCCGAAATCGCCACCTGAAGTGCCTGCGGATCTGCATTGCCCACATCCTCACTTGCACAAATAACAATTCGTCTGGCAATGAATTTCGGATCCTCCCCTGCATAAAGCATACGTGCCAGATAATACAGCACCGCATCTGGGTCAGAGCCTCTCATACTTTTAATAAAAGCGGAAATAGTATCGTAATGATTATCTCCGTCCTTGTCATACTTTAATACACGCTTTTGAATGCATTCGGATGCAACATCCAGTGTAATATGAATCTGTCCATCCTCGGATTTTTCCGTGGACATAATGCCAAGTTCAATGGCATTCAGTGCCGAGCGTGCATCGCCCCCGGCCATATCTGCCAAAAAGTCCGCCGCATCATCATCAATTACTGCATGATAGCTTCCCATACCACGCTCTCTGTCATACACCGCCGTGTGAATAATCTCTAAAATATCTTCCTTTTGCAGATGTTGCAGCTCAAAGATAATGGAGCGTGAAATCAACGCACCGTTTACCTCAAAATATGGGTTTTCCGTAGTGGCACCAATTAGAATTACGGTTCCATCCTCCACAAATGGCAGCAGATAATCCTGCTGGCCCTTGTTAAAACGATGAATCTCGTCCACAAAAAGGATGGTCTTACGGCCTCTGGTTGCCATCATGTCCTTGGCGCCAGCAACCACATCCTCCATATCCTTTTTACCCGCCACAGTTGCATTAATCTGTTTAAAATCTGCGCTGGTCGTATTGGCAATAACCTTGGCAAGTGTTGTCTTGCCGGTTCCCGGGGGTCCATAAAAGATTATGGAGCTGAGTTTGTCCGCCTTAATGGCTCGATATAATAATTTATCCTTGCCGATGATGTGCTTCTGCCCCATCACCTCATCCAATGTTCTGGGACGCATACGGGATGCCAGCGGCGATTCCGCGGCTCCATTTGCTTCCCTCATAAAATCAAATAAGTCCAATGTGATTCCTCTTATGTCTACTCGTCTTCTTTTTTCACTCTGCTACGGAATGTGGCAATATCATTGTCCTCTTCCTTTTTGGTCTCTCTGCGAACTCTCCCCTGCAGATTCAAACGCTCACGCTGATTGCTCTGCGGGATAGCTGCTTCCACGGTGTGCGGCTCTCCAATACTTTTATTCACCATAAAACGCACAACAAAAACGCACAGCCCTGCTACCAGAAACATGTAATGCGTCCACTCAGACCAATTGCCAATAAATACCACAAATACATAAATACACATATAGGCAACAGCATCCAGGATGCAGGTAAAAACATATTTTGTCATCTGGCCACTATCGTAACCATCCAGCTCATGTGTCATCGTTGGACCCACAAAATCACTGATGCTGACCGCGATCAGAATCCATGCACCAAGGCTCACACGAAAGCCCAGTGAAGTGAACTCTCCGGAAAAGGTTTGAATGATAATGAATACCACTGCCACAATCATCATTCCATATACGATAATGTCATAAAAACTTCCTTTTTGAAGAACGGAAGGAGTATTTTTTTGTTCCATAATTACCTCAAAAATATTCGAAATATAATATATTTTATATTTAGGGCGCAAAATCCCATACTTAAAAATGATTATACACAAAAAGTCCTAAAAATTCAATGCAAACCGACTTGCAAAGAAAAGGATCGGATGATACCCTAAAAGCATCTAAAGGAGGTGCTTTTATGATTCCATCCGATCCTATTATGTTACTTAGTTTTGTAAATATGCACTTGCGTGACGATGATTGTAATCTGGACGAATTCTGTGACCGCTACGACATCGACCGCGAAGAATTAATTCAAAAGCTGGCATCCGTTGGCTATCATTACGTTCCGGAAACAAACAGTTTTCATTAACTTTCTATCCTCTTTGAATCATCTCCGAAATATCTGACCAATGCTCCAACGCAATCTTTCCAATTGCAGGATCATACATCTTTCCGATATTTCGCTCGATTTCATCTCGACAGACATCTAATCCAAGTGAATCTCTGTAGCAGCGCTTGGAGGTCATTGCATCAATCGAATCTGCAACGGCTACAATACGCGCACCAATTGGAATGTCTTCTTTACTAATACCTTCCGGATATCCCTTTCCGTCATAACGCTCATGATGATGTAATACAATGGCTGCAATCTCGCTCATG
>JAZUHV010000024.1:0-1991 GCA_045641925.1 Butyrivibrio sp. | reverse complement strand
AACTGCCAAACGCTGATTCAACAGAATCTGTCGGTCTTCCAATTCCGTATTCAACGCGGTAATCTCTTCGATTTGCGCTTCCTGTCCTTCATTCAGCTGCATCAGTTCGGTATTCTTGCCGGCAAGCTGCCTCTGATAATCATACTCACGCTCAAACGCAAAACGATTTTCCAGCAGGATAATAATAAACAAAAGCACCAGGCAGCCCGCAGCAGGGGTATAATATTCCATTTCGAAAAAGAAATTCAGTGCAATCGTTAAAAATGGAACCAACCCGTAAACTGCTAACATCAGGGAAGTCCGTACCCCTAACACTTTATGCTTAATAAGGGCAATCACTGGAAAGAATGCAAGAAAAACCAGGCTGACAATAATACAGAACGAAGGAATACCATTTACTGTAATACGAACGCCCTCTTCAAAGGCAAATATGGAGCCGCGAAAAAATTCCACTGTAAGATAAACCGATGTCAGTAAAAACACCGTCACCGGCACCCAGAACATCCATCTATGAAACTTTGTTCGTTCCTCAATCAATCGGCTGCAATAAAGCGAAAACGTGATAAACGATACACAGCTTAGCATCAAAGCCAGATAATTCAGAATATATAAAACTACATCCGGCAGGCCCTTTCCATCCACGATGTTCGTAGTAGCATCGCAAAGGCTCCAAAGGATTTCGGCAATTGCACAATAAACCAAGGCTTTGGTGCTGGATTTTAAATCCTTTTTATTTATTAATGTCAATCCGCCGATTGACAGCGCAATCGCACTGACAATCTCTGCTGAAACCAGGCCCTGCATATACGTAATCTCCCACAAAAACACGACATTTACCATTGGGTATAATTTCCCAATATTATGAAAAAATTGTACCAAATTACGTACCAACTATCAATTCAAATTCGCCTATGGTATGATGTTTTTAGACAAATTTAGTCAAAAATTCTCCAGAAAGGACAACAAGTCCATGTTATCCCTGATTCTCCCCTCTTTAAATGTAGCTGACTACATTCAAGAATGTATTGAATCTGCGCTAAACCAAACCCTTTCTGACATAGAAATTCTCTGCGTGGATGCCAATTCCACGGATGGAACTCTGGAGCTTTTACGAGATTATGAAAGTCGTAGTAAGAAGGGAGAATGGCCGGGAAAGCAGGTACACGTACTTCTCAGTGAATTCAAAAGCTATGGACACCAGGTAAATATTGGGCTGTCTCAGGCAACAAAAAAATACGTTGCCATTCTGGAAACCGATGATTATGTGGTGCCACAAATGTATGAGCGGCTGGTGATGCTGTCCGAAGAGCTGCACCTGGATTATGTCCGCGGAGAATATGATTTTTTTACAACAAACGAAAATGGTGAACGAACCTATAAGCATGTTCACCATTACGCTCCAACAAATCAGTTACTGACCGACACCCGTTCAGAGCGAATAATGACCTATGACCAGAATCTTTGGAAGGGAATTTACCAAAGAGCATTCCTTTTAAACAATCAGATTCATTTTAATGAGTCAGCAGGGGCCGCCTTCCAGGACATTGGCTTTAATATGCAGGTTTTCAGCTATGCCAAACGTGCCTTCTATGTTGAGGAATCCTTTTATCGCTATCGCAGGGACCGAAATGCATCTTCCATTCACTCATTGGAATGCTTTCGATTCTATGCACAGGAGCTTCAGTTTTTACAATCCATAGATCCTGCTTTTGACCATTTATACTGGCCAGGAATTTTTGAACGATTTGCGTGTGCACTGAGCGGTGAGTTAAGCAAGGCCGCCTCCCAGTTTCAGATTCTTCCAGATTCAGAATTGATAGCACCTTATTTACCAATTCTGACGGATGGCTTTCGCGATGCCATGGACCGCGGGTTATGGCCCGCACCTACAACTCCCAAAGGCCAGTTGCTTTCTATTCAACAGATATTGGAGGACCCGATGCTCTTTGCAAAGGACAAATTAAAGGCTTAGGCGCATGCGCCTAAGCCTT
>JAZUHV010000023.1:0-15516 GCA_045641925.1 Butyrivibrio sp. | reverse complement strand
AATCATCCAGGTGTAGGTACCGTAAACTTTGCTAAAAATTACACCGAATGGATTGCAAGATCCATCAAGCAGATGGATTACTGGATTACCGCAGCAGATACTCCAAAGCAGATTTTGGAGAACTATACCGCTGTTTCCGGTCGTGCTCCACAGTTCCCAGAGTCCTTAATGGGTCTTTGGCAGTGTAAGTTAAGATATCGTACCCAGGAAGAGGTTCTTGAGGTTGCTCATGCATATGAGAAGGAAGGCATCAAGATTGACCAGATTGTCATCGACTTCTTCCACTGGACCGTACAGGGTGATTGGAAATTCGATAAGGAATATTGGCCAGATCCTAAGGCTATGGTTGACGAGCTCCACAAAATGGGCATCCGCGTCATTGTTTCTGTATGGCCATCCGTAGATCGCAAGAGTGAGAACTTCTATCCAATGACCGAGAAGGGTCTCTTAATCCGTACCGAGCGTGGTGCAATGCAGACCTATGATTACCAGGGCGATTGTGTTGAGATTGATCCATTCAATCCAGAGTGCCGCGAATATGTTTGGGAAGTATGTAAGAAGAATTACTATGATTACGGCTTCGATGGTTTCTGGTTAGACAACTCCGAGCCAGATTATGGCGTATATGATTTCGAGAACTATCGTTACCAGGCTGGTCCTGCACTTCAGGTAACCAACCTTTATCCACAGATGTACTCCAGAGTCTTCAATGATCCTATGAAGGAGCTGGGTGATGGCGTTGTTGTAAACCTGATGCGTTGTGCATGGGCCGGTTCCCAGAAGTACGGCAATGTTATCTGGTCCGGTGATGTACCATCCACCTTCCAGGCATTGCAGGAGCAGATTCAGAGTGGTTTGAACATGGGTCTTGCAGGTATCCCTTGGTGGACTACCGATATCGGCGGATTCATGACCGATGATGTTGACGATCCTGATTTCAGACAGTTACTGATTCGTTGGTATCAGTTCGCAACCTATTCCGCAGTGCTTCGTATGCACGGCGATCGTGGCCCTTACAATATCCCAGCATTGGATAACCGTGACTGGGGTGGCGGATACCTTCATACCGGTCAGCCAAACGAATTATGGAGCTACGGCGAAGACAATTATAAGATCATGAGACATTATTACGATATTCGTATCGCAATGCATGATTACATCAAGAGCTTATACGAAGAGACCAGCGCGAATGGTGCTCCTCTCATCCGTACCCTCTTCTTCGAATTCCCAGAAGATGCAAAGTGCTGGGAGGTTGAAGATCAGTATATGTTCGGTGCAAAGTACTTATGTGCACCAATCCTGCATTTAAATCAGTTCGAGCGTGAAGCATACTTACCTGCAGGCTCTTCCTGGAAGCTCACCTCCACCGGTGAGGTGTTCGAAGGTGGTCAAACCGTTAAGGTTGCTGCTCCAATTGAGTATATGCCAGTATTTGAAAGAGTTTAAAATTTTCCCCTTTACAAAAAGAAGCGGGCTGATGTGCAGATCAGCCCGCTTCTATTATTATGCCTTTGTCATATTTAATGATTTTCTATGTGGGGTTCTGTGATATTTCACGGCTGGATATCCAATAACCAATGTCGTCACAGCCTTTGGTTTCTTTTTTACCCCCATGATTTTACGGATTTTTCCACTCATATTGACGCAGGTCGTAAAGAAACCGCTAAACAACACGCCAAGTCCGTTTGCCTCTGCCATAAATGCCATATTTTCTGCTGCCAGAGAAGCACTTATCGCATCCTTTCCAAAGATGACGATAACAACTGGTGCCCCCTTGAAGAAGAAGGTTGGATGAATTTCCATAGAGGCAAGTCTTGAAGTCAGCTTCTTTCCGGCGCTGACCAGCTTGCCAAACATCTTTACAGCAATTGCTTCGCACTCGTCCTTCTTTTCATCCAGAAGTACATATCGTGTTCCCTGTGAGTTCGCTCCGGTCGGTGCCATTCGTCCAGCCTCAAAAATCATATCAATGACTTCCTGTGGAACCCTTTGATCCGTAAACTGGCGGATGGTTCGTCTTGTCTTAATTGCCTGTAAGAATTCCTGTGGGTTCAATCGAACCTGTTCATCAAACTCTTCCACCTCATCCTCATAGCCGGTTATGGTTACCGCATTTTTCGGACAAATTGCCTCACAATGTCCACATAAAATGCAGCGATTTCCGCGAGCAATGGCCTTTCCATCCACGATTTCAATGTCTGAGCCCACACAATCGCTTTTACATAATCCGCAGCCGACACATTTTTCCGTATCAATGATTACCTGATGTTTTACTGATGTCTTATCCATTTCTAGTCCTCCAAAATCATCATTCTATTACCACACAAAGTGTGCATTTCCTGCTTCTAAACCATCTATCAGGATATTCTGGCCTGTGCAAAAACGGTTCGTCACCGTCATAAAGTATGCCCAGTCTGCAGCCTCATTAACGGTCATCCAGCGCTTCATCGGGGTCAGGTCCATAATTTCCTCCCAGAGGGATGGATTGTCATAAATATGTTGATTTAATTCGGTCAATACCCCGCCAAAATCCAGACTATTGCACGTCGCCCCGTAAGGAGCCACACGCAGAGCAACATTCTTTGTATAACTTAAGAGTCCGCCCTTGCTGGCCGCATATTCCGGAAACTCCGAACCGGTATGTGCACTTGCGGAGCCAATCATCAAAATAGCCTGTACGCCTTCATGCACACCGTAATGCTCCGTTAATTTCATAGTACCACGCAGATTCACATCAATGTCCTCTTCATTCTGCGTTCCTGCATTATTAATCAGAATGTCAATTGGCGGGAGCTGTGGGTAATTCCCTTCATCGCGAATATCCAACTGATAATGTAAATAATTCAGTGCACTATATTCTGTTATGTTACGATCGAAGCCGATGACCTCATGACCGGCTTCGACAAATTTTTTAACAATGCCCAATCCAATTCCTGTGGATGAGCCGGTAACTAACACACGCATTCTTGACATCCTTTCTAATGCTTCTGCGAACAACATCGCAGGGTGATTTACTGTTTAGCAGGATACAGGGTTCTGTACTCTGCGCCGACATTATCACGAGCCCAATTCTTTACAATTTTGTATCCAATTGGGGAGAAAATTACTTCACATAAAAGCTCGCAAATGGCACCGGTAATGGCACAGGTGACGCATTGCAGCATGCTCCAGCCAAAGAAGGTATGGCTGACAATTAAAGCAAATACCATATTATCAACAAACTGGCCGATAAAAGTGGACACATAGGTACGGCAGGCATATGCGCCAAATCCGTCCGGACTCTTCTTGAAAGCCCTGCCAATGGTCCAGTTGGTGAAATTATTTACCAAGGCAGAAACAAATATCGCTGCAGAACTGCCTAATATAATGAACCACGTACCTCCGAAGGTCCGATCGAGTGCCGTATTAATCACTGCCTCGCTACCATCCACATAGGACTCTCCCCAGGTACCCGGAATCAGGCTGCCGAGGAAGAACATCAGGCAAAGTAAGAGATTTACTAAAATACAAACCACACTAAGAAGTGTCGCTGCTCGCGGGCCAAAGTGCTTGGTCACCACATCAAAGGTCAAAAACATTGCCCAGGACATCGTAAATCCTACATCCAGCGCAAGCCAGTCCCATGGCAGGTTGATGCTCTTATTTGCTAATAAATTCATGGATATTGTGGTAACCACGCAAAGGGCCACCATCAGTGACGGGATGCTTCTTAACAAGACCTTCGTCTCGCGAAAAAGCGAAGAAATAGGGTTTTTCATAGATTTTTCTCCTTGGTTTTAATATTTTACGAGGAGGATTTAGAGGCCGAACTCCTCGAATAGCAAATACTTTTATATATGATTTTTATAAAAAAAGCAAGAACATTTTCTTGCGCGATGCTTCTTCCTATGTTATGTTCATATTAAGGGAATGAGGTTCTCCCGCAGTATGATACTGAAACCGCTATGTTTAGCTGATGACTTCTGCGATTGACGCAGAAATTGTCGGCTTTTTTATTGTCTAAATAAACGTTGGAGGCAAATATGTTACTTAGCATTGCACTTATTTTACTGGTTGGATTATCCATGGGGTGGATTTGTAAAAAGATCAAGCTGCCAAGCCTAATTGGAATGATTGCCACCGGAATTGTATTAGGGCCTTATGTCTTGAATCTTTTGGACCCTAAAATTTTAGATATCTCTTCAGAGCTTAGAAAAATAGCACTCATTATCATCCTAACGCGGGCCGGGCTCGGACTGGATTTAAAAAGCTTGAAAAAAATTGGCCGTCCGGCACTTATGATGTGCTTCATTCCTGCCAGCTTTGAACTTGGCGGAATGTTGCTTCTGGGGCCAACCGTTCTGGGGCTCACGCTTTTGGAATCTGCCATCCTCGGCGCGGTCCTTGCTGCCGTATCACCGGCCGTTGTCGTTCCGCGTATGGTTAAACTGATGGATGAGGGCTACGGAACCGAGCAGGGCATTCCGCAGATGATTCTTGCTGGTGCCTCTGTCGATGATGTTTATGTCATCGTGCTTTTCACCACATTCATCGGCATGATGCAGGGCGAGGGTGTGTCCGTACTTCGCTTTGTCAATATCCCGGTGTCCATACTTTTAGGCATAGGTCTCGGGTTTGGAATCGGCCTTCTTTTGGCGCTTTTCTTTCGTAGATGTAATGTCCCAAACGTTGTTCAATTGTTAATCCTTCTTAGCATCTCACTGGCAATGGTCCAGCTGGAGGATTTTCTAACCACCCCTATAACCTTCTCCGCACTGATTGCGGTGATGTTTGCAGGCATTGGCCTTCGAAGGAAGGATGCCAGCCTTGCCACAAATTTATCTGCTACCTACGGCAAGCTCTGGACAGGTGCAGAGGTATTCCTGTTCGTTCTCGTTGGTGCCTGTGTAAACATCACAGTCATTCCAAACGTTGGTCTGAAGGCAGTACTTCTTATTCTGGCTGCATTGGTATTTCGCATGCTGGGTGTCTTTGTCTGTATGCTCGGCACCAGTCTTCGCTGGCGTGAGCGATTCTTTACTATGATGGCTTACACACCAAAAGCCACTGTACAGGCAGCAATCGGTGGCATTCCTCTCACACTGGGATTTGCCTGCGGCGACACCGTTCTAACCATTGCTGTTTTAGCCATTCTGATTACGGCACCGTTAGGAGCGTTTGCGATTGATTTGACGTATAAGAAGTTTCTAAAAAAGAGTTCATAAGTAAAGGAGTGTATCGGCTATCGGTACACTCCTTTTTTCATTCCCTCGTTTTTTTCACCCGCTCCGTGATCACTGAGCCCAGGAGGATTGCAACTGCTGCAATCGCTATCATCAATCCCACAAACAACATATAGTCCACAGAATGATAATCAATCAAATACCCGCCGAGAAGACCACTAATTAGAGAGCCTGCGCTGGAGGCTATTCCAATCAGCGCCTGCCCAAGTCCAATGTCTTCCGACTGTAACGTGTCGTTTGCATAGCACACGCCTGCGTTTGCATAGACCGCAAATGAAAGCATCTGCAATCCCTGTGCCACGTATACCGCCCATACTGAAGCGGTAAAATAATACAGCGCTCCTTTCAGAACAAAGAACAACGCGGAAAACAATAACAAACGATGGCAGGACATCTTCTTATTAATCCACGCAAATCCAAACATCACCGGCAGTTCCATCACGGCAGCAATCGCTAAAGCAATTCCCATGGTAGAACTATTCCCACCGGCTTTTTCCACAATTTGCAATAAATAGGTATTGGTCATGCAGTGGAAAATCATCATCAAAATAGAACCAATCCATACTGGAATGAACATCGGATATCTTTGAAAGAACACCCACAAAGAAGCGGGCTTTTTCTTTTCATCAGAAGTCGATGGTTTTCTGTAAAACTTACTGCATGCAATCAGTACAATCATAAACACGCAAAGTACTGCCAAAGAAATTGGTAGCAATCTGCTGTCAAAGATTAACGTCAGCTCACCCAGAATCAATGACAATACCGCAAAGGTAATAGAGCCGGTTCCTCTGGCCGAACCAAAGTTCACACCGGTTCCGCCTTCCGTACTGGTAAAACAGATTGTATTTACAAGCGGACGCGTACTACCGATGGAGATACAAAAGGTTCCATACAAAATGCCGCGTACAAATGGCACTGAAATCAGCAGGATTGCAATACTGGTCGCAAGGGCAATTCCATACATCACGAACATTGGCACACGCCACCCCTGCTTTAATCGATCCACCAATTGGCCCAAAACCGGCTGCAGCAAGGTCGCTAAAAGCCAAAAGACCGCATTAATTATGCCCACCTGCGCGGTCGTAAAATTATTCTTTAAAAGATAGAAGGTCATATAGCTAAATGCTACACAATACATCATCCAAAAGAGGCCCTGTATGCATTTATATCGAATTCCTGCCCAAATCAGGGTCTTACTTTTCTTCTCTTTCAAGCATTTCCTTTCTATGACAGACTGCAGCGCTTGCACATCCTTCGCACCCACAGCTGCATTTTCCTTTTTTTCGGTTCCGAATCATCATAAAAATTGCAAAGGCAATCAATGTTGCAACCGCTAAAATAATCACATAATCCCAAGGTCCCATCGTTCACCTCTTATAACCAAATACCGGCAATCAGGTGGAACAAGAACGCTGCCACCCATGCCACAACACATTGCCATACTACCACGAAAATGGCCCACTTTGCACCCAGTTCTCTGCGAACAGCTGCAACTGCAGCCACACAAGGGGTATATAACAAGCTAAAAATCAGCATGCTCCCTGCTGCCAATGTACTCATCACTGCAGTCACACCGCCTTCCGTCGCAAACAGCACTTCGAGGACGGAGACCACGCTTTCCTTTGCCATAAATCCACTAATCAGGGAGGTCACGATTCTCCAATCGCCCAAACCGAGCGGTGCAAAGACTGGTGCAATCCATCCGGATATGAGGGCAATGATACTCTGTGACGAATCACTCACTAAATTAAAATGCAAATCAAAGCTCTGTAAGAACCAAACTACAATCGTCGCAATCAGGATAACGGTAAATGCCTTCTGTAAGAAGTCCTTCGCCTTCTCCCACATCAACTGCAATGTACTGCGAATGCTTGGAAGACGATAATTCGGAAGTTCCATTACAAAAGGGATCGCCTCGCCCTTAAAGAGCACCTTCTTAAAAAGAAGTGCAATCAAAATGCCGAGAATAATTCCTAAGATATAAAGCCCGGTCATAACGAGGCCGCCTTTTCCCGGAAAGAATGCATTTACAAAAAATGCATAGATAGGGAGCTTTGCTGTACAACTCATAAATGGTGTCAAAAGCACAGTCATTCTACGGTCACGCTCAGACGGCAAGGTTCTTGTAGACATTACAGCAGGCACTGTACATCCAAAACCAATCAAAAGTGGTACGATGCTTCGTCCTGACAGGCCAAGCTTACGAAGAAGCTTATCCATAAAAAATGCCACTCTGGCAATGTATCCACTATCCTCTAATAAGGACAGGAACAGAAACATTACAACCACAATCGGCAGGAAGCTTAAAACGCTTCCCACTCCTTCAAAAATACCATCAATCACCAGACTGTGCAGTGTACCATTGACATTGGCATTGGTCAATGCGTTGTCCACCAGCTCGGTTAATGCACCAACACCCATATCCATCAGGTTTTGCAATGCCGCACCAATTACATTAAAGGTCAGGTAAAAAATAGCACCCATAATCGCAATGAATACCGGGATGGCAGTAAATCGTCCCGTGAGAATTTTATCAATTCTCTCACTGCGCACCCGCTCCTTACTCTGCTTAGGCTTATGCACAGATTCCCTGCACACCTTCTCGATGTAAGCAAATCGCATATCTGCAATGGCTGCGCTTCTATCCAGTTCGCGTTCCTTCTCCATCTGCAGCGTAATATGTTCTAACATTTCCAGCTCGTTCTGGTCGAGCATTAATTTTTTGGTGATATGTTCATCGCCCTCAATGACCTTACTTGCCGCAAATCGAAGCGGAATGTCCGCACTCTTTGCATGGTCCTCAATCAGATTGGATACTGCGTGAATGCAGCGATGCACCGCACCGTTATGGTCGCTCTCATCGCAGAAATCCTGCGCCAAAGGCGTCTCCTGGTACTCTGCAATATGCAGCGCATGAACAATCAATTCATCCACACCATAATTCTTGGCCGCCGATATCGGCACCACCGGAACCCCTAATAGTTCCTCCATTTTATTGATATCGATGGAACCACCATTTCCAGTCAGCTCATCCATCATATTGACTGCCACAACCATCGGAACGTCCATTTCCAAAAGCTGCATCGTCAAATATAAATTACGTTCAATGTTTGTCGCATCCACAATATTCACGATTGCATGCGGCTTATCATCCAAGACAAAATTACGAGACACCAGCTCCTCGCGGGAATACGGGCTCATGGAATATATGCCCGGCAAATCCGTAATCAGCGTATTTGCATGACCCAGAATGGCACCATCCTTACGATCCACCGTTACGCCAGGGAAATTTCCCACATGCTGGTTGGCTCCGGTCAATCGATTAAAAAGAGTGGTCTTGCCGCAATTTTGATTCCCAACCAATGCAAAGGTCATTCGAGTGTTCGCAGGAAGCGGTTCGCCACAGCCCTTTACATGATGAATACCCGGTTCACCAAGTGCAGGATGGACGGACTTATTATGATGCATTCTTTTTTCTTTTTCGGGCTTTTCAGTTTTCGGTGACTCCTCTTTCGTGGATTCAATCTTTTCGACCTCAATCTGTGCAGCATCGTCTAAACGCAGTGTCAACTCATAACCATGGATTAATACCTCCATCGGATCACCCATCGGAGCAAATTTCACAACCATGGCAGTAACGCCTGGAATCACGCCCATATCTAAAAAATGCTGACGAAGCGCACCCTCCCCAACTACGGAAAAAACGCGCACAGTCTCATTGATTTTACAATCCTTTAAAGTCATCGTATCCTCCATCGCATAGTTTCCCATTGCTTAAGCTAGTTTCAGCTAACTCACATTCTATATCCCTTTTCACGCTTGTCAATCTTTTCTTTTACATACATTTTATAAAAAAACAGGACGCAAAAGTCTGCGTCCCGTTTCATCATTTAAAATTCAAGCATGGATTAATGCGCTCTATAATAATTAATCAAGCAACCATCCAAAATAATCTGTCTCTCATCATCGGTCAACGCATCCATCTTTAAGGTAAACTGTTTCATGTCCTTGTTCACTACATAAGCAGTCATTTCAGATGCCTTGCTCTTGATTGCTTCCTGAATGTTTGGAATGAAGATGTAATCGTTCAAGCCAAATGGAAGCTCACCCTTATCAATGATGAATGGCAACATACCCCAGTTGATGAGGTTACTTCTGTAACGCTTGGTTGCGTATTCGTTCGCAATATTTGCCCAGCCACCAAGAACCTTCTGGCAGGAAGCAGCCTGCTCACGCGCAGAGCCATCGCCCGGCTTTACAGCAAAAATAGTGGAACCAACACCTGTATTTTCCTTGCATACATCGAAGGATTCCTTAATCTTGTGCATAATATCATGCAGTTCAGGAACTGCCTGTCCCATGCACTCGCCAGCCTCTCTGGCCTTCTCTGCCTTCTGGATTTCCTTTGCACGGCCTACGTACTCAGGATCCTTTCTGGAAAGGGTGAACTCTGCCAAGCCCAATGGGTTGGAACGGAAGGAAGAGGTCTCGCCGGATGGAATCAATTCATCGGTGGTGGTAACTGGATCATGAATCTCAGAAACAACCTTGATGAGTAAGTTCTCTGGAAGCGCTACCATTGCAGGCCAATCCTTGATGTTTGGACCAAAGTGGATTTCCTCGCTAGAATCTGCAACGCCCTTGCTATCGAATACACGGTTTTCATAAATCGTGCTGTCAAAATGATACTTAGGGCCGGTGTATTCCACATCCAAATCCGTAGCTGCGGTTAAGAAGCCCTTGTTTGCAGCGGTTGCTGCGATGGAACGAGCATCCATTAAAGCAACAGAAGCTATCTGGCCGTTCTGAACCTTAGAGCCTTCACGGTTCGGGAAGTTACGCGTTGAATGACGAATGGAGAATGCATTGTTTGCAGGAGTATCACCCGCACCAAAGCAAGGTCCACAGAAAGCGGTCTTTACAATTGCACCGGTGGTCATCAGGTCAGCGAGACGACCATTGCGTGCTAATTCTACATAAATAGGGGTAGATGCAGGGTAAACGCTCAGGGTAAATTCATCTGCACCGATGGAACGTCCACGAAGGATGTCCGCTGCTGCACAGATGTTTTCAAATCCACCACCCGCACAACCGGCGATAATACCCTGGTCTACGTACATTCTGCCATCGCGAATCTTATCCATCAGGGAGAATGCTACCTTGTCACCAAAGCTAACCTTTGCCTTCTCCTCGCAATCATGCAGGATGTCCTTCAGGTTTGCATTTACCTCTTCGATGGTATATGCATTGCTTGGATGGAATGGCATTGCAATCATTGGCTTTAATGCACTCAAATCTACGGTAACCACACCATCATAATATGCCACGGCACCAGGAGTCAGTTCCTTATAGTCTGCGCTTCTGCCATGAATATCATAGAATTCCTTAATATTCTCATCAGTCTTCCAGATGGAGGACAGACAGGTGGTCTCGGTGGTCATAACATCTACACCGATACGGAAGTCAGCGGAGAGACTGTCAACGCCAGGACCTACAAATTCCATCACCTTATTCTTTACATAACCATTGCCAAATACTGCACCGATGATGGCGATGGCAACGTCCTGAGGACCAACTCCCTTTGCAGGAGAACCGGTTAAGTAGATAGCCACTACGCCCGGACGGTCAATGTCATAGGTCTTATTTAATAACTGCTTTACAAGCTCTGGTCCGCCTTCGCCCACAGCCATGGTACCGAGTGCACCATAACGGGTGTGGCTATCAGAACCGAGAATCATATTTCCGGACTGCGCAAGCATTTCACGTGCGAACTGGTGAATAACCGCCTGATGAGGTGGTACATAAACACCGCCGTACTTCTTTGCACAGCTTAAGCCAAACATGTGGTCATCTTCATTGATGGTACCACCAACCGCACATAAACTGTTATGACAGTTGGTCAGAACATAAGGAATTGGGAACTTCTCAAGTCCGGATGCTCTTGCGGTCTGAATAATACCAACGAAGGTAATATCATGAGAGGTCAACTTATCAAATTTAATCTGGAGCTTATCCATATTTCCGGAAGTATTATGCTTTTCCAAAATACCGTAAGCAATGGTATTTTTAGCGGCTTCTTCCTTGGTCACAGTAAGACCGGTCTTTGCCTGGACAATCTGAGCTGCATCAGCACTGTCCTCTACAATTTCCACACCGTTTAACAGATAAGCACCTGCTTTACTTAATGTAATCATCGTTTCTCCTCCTAAAATTTCAGTTTTAATCTTAATTATTCTAATGGATTACTCCACAAAAATCAATGAAAAACAAGGCTTTTTAGGCTATTGTCCGCCGAAAGGGTATTAACATTATACAGAAGCAATACTTCCTCATATATACCGCTCCCCAACAGGGTTTCCAAATCCTGCGCATAATAGCGCGGATCGATGACCTTAATCTCTTTATAGGTATCCAAAAGAAATGGTAAAAAGCAATTCGCATAAGAATCCTTAATGACTAATAGTTTGCGAGTGGTATCCACTGTCGTACGAATCGTTGCCTCCGGATAATTGCCGCCTAAGAACACCTCGTACGCATCGCCCTGCTCCAGTTTCTCCGTAAGATAAAGACTCGCGCCAACCTCAGAGCCATGCATAAAGGTATATAATTGCGGCTCCTTCTTTAAATATGCTTTAATGCTGTCCGCATTCTTTGGGCGGTACCCGCTTTTGGCCGAAAGCGAGCCATAGAAGGAATCACAAATTGTTCCCGCCATAAATTCACCCATTGTAAGATTCATCACGGGTGCGACCTCTTGAAATGCTAAATATGCCGCATCTGTGGTCCAATGGTGATCGGTACGATAATACAGCTTCACCTGCTCCTTACTTTCAGCGAAAAGCTCCCGCACATCCACAAAATTCACCTTTTCACTTAGTCCCCTTGAAAACCGGTCCATGTATGCATTCTGATCTGCCACAGAAATATCTTCCGGTAGTTTTTCCGGATAAATCGAGATGGCATTCGGTATCAGGAGCATCGTTACCCTGGCATCGTCCGCAGCTTTGGCAAGTTCATTGATAGCCTGTATGGTTTGCTCCGTATTTTCCGGGCTCTTCTCCAAGAAATTCTCCATCAGATAGCCATCCGCACAATAAAACACTTCATTAGACTGCAGCTTTCCCAATGCGCGGTCCATCGTTGCTTTCCACTCTACAAACTGGTTTCTGTAAGGAAACTGATCCGCCAGATAATCCTCCATGCCGGACATATAAGACCCATCCGCAAGCGTATCCACACGGAGCACCGGAGCCTGCGAAAGATTTCTCTTTTCCTGTTCGGAATATTTCATATCCGGATAGGCCATTAATAAAATCGCCAGCGCACCCAGAACTGCCACCATAAGAATGCCCCATATACAGTTATAAATTTTCTCTGTCATATTGCACTCCCCTAAAACTGAAAATACAGGAACGGATTATAATTCTCCGTCACCAGCGTCAAAATACATAAAAATAATAGTCCAATGTTCCATAAAAGCATCAAAACTCGACCAGGCACCTTGGTTAACAGCTTTTGATTACAAAGAAGCGGTAAAGAAGTCGAAAACAAACCTGCAAGAACAAGCATTGGCCAATTGGTCCTTAATAAATAAAGGGCACCTGCGTCCCATAGGGTTCCATAAAACATCGATTGCAATATGGTCCAGACATTCTGCAATGAATCGGATGAGAAAATTACCCATCCTATAATAACTGCCACGCCGGTATAGATATGCAGAATCCATTTTGGCAGCTTCTTAATACGAAGAATGCCATACTTTTCAATACAAAGAAGCACTCCGTAATAGACACCCCACAGCACAAAATTCCATGCCGCGCCATGCCACAAGCCAGTTAACAGCCAGACAATCAACATATTAATAATATGTCTGACCGGACCCTTTTTATTTCCACCAAGTGGAATGTAAACATATTCTTTGAACCAGGTGCTCAGGGAAATATGCCACCGATGCCAAAAATCCGTAACACTTCCCGCCACATAAGGATGATCAAAGTTCTCACAATAATCAAACCCTAACATCTTTCCAAGGCCGATGGCCATGTCTGAATAACCACTGAAGTCAAAGTAAATCTGGAAGGTATAAGCGATTGCACCCATCCAGGCCGTTGTCACAGCCACGTTACCATTTAATCCATGCACCGAATCAAAGACGGCCCCCATGGCATTCGCAATCAAAACCTTTTTCGCCAAGCCATACAAAAAACGTACAGAGCCCTGACCAAATTTTTCCAGGCTGATTTCCCGATTGGTCAATTGCGCCTCTATGCTTTCATAGCGCACAATTGGTCCGGCAATCAGCTGTGGAAACATAATGATATATAGCGAAAAATTGAAGAAATTTTTCTGCGCCTGAAACTTTTTACGATACAAATCAATGATATAGGAAAGTGCCTGGAAGGTGTAGAAAGACACACCAATTGGCAGGGCAAGCTCCCGCACAGAAAAACTCGTATGCGCAATTCTATTGAAGGTATGTACTGCGAAGGCCGCATACTTGAAATAAAACAAAATGGCAAGATTCATGATAATGGCAAAAACAAGCGCAAACCGACGCTTCCCGCCCTCAAACGAATCCATCAAACGGCCGAACAGGTAATTAAATACAATACTGTACAAAATCAGGACAATGTAAATCGGTTCTCCCCAGGCATAAAAAACCAGACTGCAGATAAGAAGCACGATATTCTTTGCCTTAAAGGGCACAGCAAAATAAAGCGCCAGCGTCGCCAGCATAAAAATGATTAAAAACGTTAAACTGGAAAATACCATTCCCCTACTCCCAAATCCATAATTTGAATAAATCCAGCCATTCTCTGTCCTTCTCCGAAACAATCAGGCAAACATAATTTCCGGCAGAATAGACAATAGCACGATTTAAAATCTCCATCTGGTCGCTCCCATATCCGTCAAAGGCCTCTTTACGGGTACTCAGTCGTTCCTCCATGGCATCCTTCACAGGCTTTCTCTGTTCTTCTGTGTTTAATTTTACAATCAGCATTTCCTGCGCAGACATCATATCCGAATCCAAGACATATACCATCTCGGCATAATCTTCTGCAGTGAGCCCAAAGTTCTTCTTAATCGCCAGAGTATCCGCACATTCTAACGTCCCCTCAGCCTTTACATACGCGGCAGAAAAATCCTCAGAAAATGCCTTTAAGGAGATATCCTTTGGTGTCCTTTGATAAGATAGAAGAAATAAAATGCCGCCTAAGGATAATAGAGACAGTACAACCGACAAAATTAACTTCTTCATACTATTCCCCCAATCCCATCTGATCAATCATCGCCTGCGCCCAGTAAAGGTAAAACTGACGATTGTAATGCGCCCCATCGCGGGAATCAAGGTATTTTTCCAACGCATACTGGTTCGCGCTGACAAAGGTATATCCACACTCATCGCAAATTTCACGGATTGCCTGCACAAAGTCCGGTCGAGCATCCATATTCGGCCATGCATAACGGCCACGCTCCGCAACAGGTAGAATGTCCATCAGATAAATCTTGCTATTCGGATTGATTTCCAAATACGTTCGAATCAGATTTTTGAAATCCTTTTTAAAACGATTTGCGTCCCTGTGATACCAGCCCAAATCATTTAATCCGACAATGAACAAGGTTTTTGCGCGCATTTTTAGGGCTGCCTGCTTGGTTGTGTCATATAACGTTCCCACGGAAGCTCCACCGTAATAATTCACTTCATTTTCGGTCAATACATTATGATCTACCGCACCCTTTGCACGGGAATCCCCGATTACAACCACATCCGCAAAGGCTTTTCGAATCTGCTTTGTGGACGGTGAATTCAATAGCTCCTGCCTTATGGATTCCTCCTGGGCCGCAGCAGCCGCCTTAGATTCTGCAATCGATTCCGCAATCGACTCCGCAATCGATTCACGAATGGATTCCGCCTCTGATTCTGCGACAGATTCCGCAACCGAAGCCGCAATGGATTCCTCAATGGATGCCGCAATGGACTCCTCGATGGACTCCTCGATGGATGCCGCAATGGATTTGGATTCTGCAATGGACTCTTCCGTGGCATCTTCTCTGGACTCCTCGATAGAATTCATATTTGCGACAACCTTATAGACGTCTCTTTGGTTTTCCGCCTGAAGGCATTCCCAAAGCTCCGCCTCCACCGATGACTCCGGCTGAACGCCTTCTCCTAAAAAGCGATGCACCATAGACGCTATCACTACTGTAAATAAAAGAATGCATAAAACAAATGCAACAATTGTCTTTTTCATACTTTGCCAACCCACTCATAAATGATTTTTGCAAGTAATAG
>JAZUHV010000022.1:0-3484 GCA_045641925.1 Butyrivibrio sp. | reverse complement strand
GAGGCATATCTTCCAAGCTTTTCCATGAAGTCATCTACATGCCAAAATTCGCTGGTATCTACAAGAACCTGGCCATCTACATAGGTAATGTCCAGCTGATCCCAGAACTCTAATGGAGAAACTTCCACTGCTTTTTCTACGATTGCCTTTGCGTTTTCTTCGGTTCCGCCATCGAAATCATCTTCAAATTCAGTTCCTTCTTCCAAGGAAGCACCGTAGTAAGTATCGAACATATAGAAGATTGGATTCGCCATATTTACCAAAATGGTTTCAGTACTGGTGAATTCACCATCGTTATACTCAAGAGAGTCCATCAGGTCCTCTTTATTTTCATCAGACCATTCCCAAACTAACCTGGAGAACAAGACCTTGAAAAGCTCGCCAGAGGTGTCCTTACCAACGAATTTCTCTAAATATTTATAATCATCACTATCAGGATCGGTATAGGCCAGAATTTTTTCCATGTCACCATTTTTGAAGGCTTGGAGATAATCAGTAACCTGATTCATGATATCATCGGCCTGCTTGGTGTAATCAGGCTCTTCATCGGTATCGTCTTCATTTGGAGCTTCGGACGTATCGTCATTGATATCACCGGAGGTTTCTACGGTGGCAGAGGTCTCCTGTGGATTCGTTGAAATGGTAGGATCGACCTTGACATTCTTTGCACAGCCAGCTAATAAACCGGTAACCATTGTGCTAATACAAAGAAGGGATACAATTTTTTTTCTCATTTTCGCTATTCCTTTCATTTGGTCTCTAAAACAGCACAAATCATAGCATTTTTTTTGAGGGTTAACAAGTATATTAGAAAGACTAGTCATAAAAGCATACATGGTATAAGATAAAACCAAATAGAGAATCTGGAAACGGCAGAGGGGGACTAACGATGGAGCGGAAACGCATTGCATATTTGGACATTGCAAGGGCACTACTTATTTTTATGGTGGTGTTTGCGCATAGCGATTTGTTCGTTGTTCAAAATACAGGGGTTTATCCATTCTACTGGATAAGCCGTCTTATTTATACATTTCATATGCCCGCATTCTTTCTGATTTCTGGAATTTTACTTGAAATGAAGGGCGATACAGAGATTTCCTTTGGGAAATTTGTATTGCATAAGCTTCGCACACTACTCATTCCCTATCTCTTTTTTGAGGTCATTGGTGCAGTATTCCACCTTTTGGTGCTCGGAGACTCTTTCCTGGTTGTCCTGAAAAACATTGTAACGGTTCAATGCAATGTTCCGGCAAACTGGTTTTTGATTGCACTTTTTCTTGGAGAAGTGTGTTATTTTCTACTGTGGAAGGCCAATTATAAGAAGTATAAATTTTTGCAGATTATCCCGATAGGATGCCTGGTGCTAGTTTATGCGTTTGCACCAAAACTGGGGCATTATGGCATCGTTGTGGCCAGAGGCTTGGTTGCCTTTTTCTTTATCTGGCTGGGGGCTGTGCTTTGTAAGACATTTACGCAGGATAAGTCCCGCGAGGCTATTTATGTCATCCTCTTCTCTGCAATTACCGTGATTCTATCCGTGATAAATGGTATGGTGGATCTCTATGCCTGCCAGATGGGCAATCTGCTTTGTTATGTTTTGGGTGCCGTCTGTGGAACCTTCAGCATTTTGGGGATTTCTCGCTGGCTCGAGAACTATATGATTGTAAAGCCTCTGACATATATTGGCATGAATTCCCTTACCATTATGGGAGTTCATCAGTTGAGCTATTTTCTGATTGTGAAGCTGCCGTTTTCATGGGCGCATAAGTCGGGCGTAATTGTTGCATTTGGTCTGGCATTACTGTTTTCTGCACCATTCGTGGTGCTTTGTGATCGTTTGTTGCCGTGGTGCATAGGAAGGAAAAAGAGATGAATTTATCAAACATTACAGTGAATAAGCAAAGTAGTATTCGAATTGCTGCCAAGGCTGCACCGGAGGTTCAGGTAGAACTCAAATTATAATAACAACGAAACCAGCGGAATGGTTACTACACTGCAGAGCGTTCCTAAGAGTACGCAGTTGGCAGCAGTTTCCTGCCCTTTGTTTAGCATCTCGGCAAAGTTTAATACCACGCTGGCAATCGGTGTGGCGACCAGAATGACCAGGCATTGCTTCATAACTGGGTCCATTGGGATAAAATATACGGCTGCGAAGGTCAGAAGTGGTAGAACAATCTGATTGATGCCAACGACAAGGTACTGCATTGGATTATTGATGATGCCAAGGAAACGAACCGTGGCAAGGCGCATACCCAGAACGAGCATGCAAAGAGGTGTGGTCATACGGCCGACCAATGTTATGCACTCCATCAGGGCATCCGGAATTGGCACCCCGGTCACCCATAATGGGATGGCAACATAGACGGAAATCATCGCTGGATTGATAAAAAGCTTCTTTGCGGAGATGAATTTTTTGTCTCCACTGATGATGTAGGAGCCAACGGTCCAACAGAGGATACTCATCGCTACAAAGAAGGAGATGGAGTACATTACCGCCTCTGGATTATTGGGAAAGAGTGCCTCCAAAAGTGGCACACCCATAAATGTACAGTTAGAAAAAGTAGTCGCGATGGTATACACGCGATAACGATTATCGTTGAGCTTTTTACGGAAGATGGTGAAGGCAATTCCGAGAGCAATTCCGAGAATTAAAAGTACAATGCCACAGAAAATCAGGCAGTTCTTGGCGATGTCCCAGGAATAAGGCATTTTCCTAAAGGAATAGACCGTCAAAGCCGGCTGGCTTACATACATCAGAACAGTCGCGAAGGCGCTGATGGCCTCTGGCTTAACGAGCTTCGTCTTCACAATCAAAAAGCCTGGAACACAATATAAAAGCATAATAGCAACGCAAGTCAATGTAGTAAAAAAGAACATATGCACATTCTCCATTATCTTTTTAGGGCAATCATTGCTCCCAAATCGCGATTATATCACGCATTTTTTTCACCGCATATACCAAACACAGAATTGACCATAATATAGTACGAATTGTCTATTTATCCAATTGACACCTACCATAGACCTAATTTATAATAATTTACAAATACGCTAAGCGTTGATGATGAAAATAAAAATAAGGTAGGTAATTGAATATGGACATGAAAGAAATTCTTGCAAAGTGCGACCACACTTTGTTAAAGCAGGAGTCCACCTGGGAACAGATTCAAAAGATTTGTGATGAGGGTATGGAGAATGGTTGTGCTTCTGTTTGCATTCCACCTTCTTATGTAGAACAGGCTGCAAAATATATTCAGAGCAAGAAATCTAAGCTTCCGGTTTGTACCGTAATCGGCTTCCCAAATGGCTATAATACCACCAAGGTAAAGGTTTACGAGACCGAGCAGGCCGTTTTAGAGGGTGCAGCAGAAATCGATATGGTAGTTAATATCGGTTGGGTGAAGGATGGCAAATATGATGACATTTTGGCAGAAATCATCGCCATTAAGGAGGCCTGCCATGGTAAGCTTTTGAAGGTTATCAT
>JAZUHV010000021.1:0-5545 GCA_045641925.1 Butyrivibrio sp. | reverse complement strand
GTATACTTCACAACTGCTGAAGTCTTTGTATTACTTGCACCGGTTGTATAACTAGTCACTACGGTATCAAAGGTTTGATCCAGTTTTCCGCTGGTAATGGATAAGCCTGTAAGAAGTGTACTGCCCGCTGATCTGGTAATTTTAATGACATAGGTCTTTGAAGTCCCATATGCAGATTTACATTTCACATTGATTTTATTTAACCCGGTTGCAAGAGTATATGTCTTATTTCCGCTTACCGTTGCGCCAGAATCAATTGCTGCCGCGGAAACGGTGACTGTCGTCATCTCATAAGGAACCGCCACCGTGTAGGAGTACGTATCCCGATTAAAGGACGGCGTCAAATTCACTTTTTCCGAACCGTCTTTTGTTAGTTTCGTTCCTGTCAATGATAAGCTCTTTAGCTTATAATTCGGATTTGCTGTTGAGGTTCCATAAGTTACCGATGGATTCGCGCAGGCCAGTTCCGGCATATCCTTATATACCGGAATTTTAAAGTTGAAGCCAGAATCCATCAAACCAGCATTTTTGTAACTAGTCATGGTATTATAGCCCTCATTTAGCGGTGCCGTAACATTCTGCATATACTGATTCCAGTACTTATAGGCCTCCTTTACTACAGAGAATTTCTGCAAATATAAGGTATCCTGACCTACACTAATCTTACTGGATGCAAGCTTTGAAGCCCCGCCCTTGATGGCCTTATAGACGCTGGTCCAGCCTGCTGCATATGCTTCTTTCGCACCATTTGTGAATACAATGCTTGCAGAATTTCCACTTGCGCCAATGTTAAAGAAATTATAATAGCGAGTTTTCCCTTTATCGTTGGTCGAATTATAGGTATGGAAGGTAGAACCTCCATCGTCCGTAACCACACCACTGCCTAATGCATCATCAATTACATATTTTCCGCTACTCAACTTTCCGCGACCCTTTTCCTGAATCAGACGTGCACACATGGAAATCGGACTGACATTATAGGTCTTTCCAACCTCCAACAGCACCTCTGCATATGTTCTGTTTGCTGCATCTCCGGTTCGCTTAGAACCACCAACGGTTGCATAGGAGCAATTCATGAAGGTATTTTCCATCATCTTTTCAAGGATGGTAATATACTCTGCATCGGTAAAGGTATCATTAAAGCTTACTTGCTCAAATTCAAAAATATTATCTTCGTTTAACCAGTTACGCGGGTCCATCATATACTCGACAGCTGCCTTGGAAGCCTGCACCCAGGTTCCGGTATCAAAAGGAACCCATTTATTCTCTGCCCAGTTAAAGGCGCCGCTTAGTTCCACTTCCTTCCAGGAGGTCGGAGTTTGCGGCCACTGTAAGTATCCCGGTCCAACCTGCGGGATGGAATTGGCGGATACCAGATTTCGCTTTAGCACCATTTCATTTTGAATAACGGTATTCCAGTCATCCACCGTTTGAACCACACTAAAGGTCCAGGACGGGTGTTTTTCATGCAAAGCCACCAGATAAGGCAAATAGGAATCCGGGAATCCAGCCTTCACTAAGGTTTTCTCATATGCCGTATATGCCTTTGTCTCAATCTCTGGCCAGGTGCCAATGGCACCAATACTCATTCCAATGACCAATAAAAAGGTCAAAACATAGGCAATTATTCTATTCCATTTCACGTTTCTTTTTTTATTCAAATTGTTCATCTCCAGGGTCCATGCCGAATCGTCAAAAGAGCATAGACACTCAGCAAATATTATAGTCCTTTTGCCCTACAAATGCAAGAATCAGCGCAGAATAATAGCGGAGAAAATCCACAGGGGATACTCTCCGCTTTCTATGTCAGAAAAATATTTTTGCCACCAGCATGGCAATTCCAGAAACCGTCATTAGCACACCGGTTGCAAATTTCTGTGCCTTGGCAGAAATCTTATTTGCAATTACGGCTGCGATTCTTGCAAAAACAAACGTTGAAAGAATACATGGCACAAGAAGAACCCACTCCGGGAAGCCCTTCACCACAAAGTGAATGATCGCCCCCAATAGTGCAGTAAAGGTCATAATCAAGACGCTGGTTCCTACCGCGGTCTTCATTTCATACGACAATACCATGGTCAATACAAACAGCATCATCAGGCCGCCACCGGCGCCTTGAAAGCCACAGATAAATCCAACCACCGCTCCAAATACAAGAGTCACTATTATCTTATTGCTACCCTCTTTCAGACGTAGCCCCTGCCGTTCCTTCTTGGCAGTAAACATGAAAGAAACGCCCAGCATCAAGGAACCAAGAATGGACCAGTACCCTAAAATAGTATCACCCGCCGATTCCTTTGTGGCAAAGAAGGCCACCACGCTTCCCACAATGGTAAAGCCAATAACGGAAATCAGCAGCAGTTTGCCGTTCTTCATATCCACATGCTTTTCTCTGGCATATGTGAACGCCGATACCGCAGAGGCGAGGACATCACTTGCAAGAGCAATTCCCACCGCCTGATAAACCGGCACCTTCAAAAAGGAAACCAGCATTGGTGAAATAAATGCTGCAGCAGATAATCCCGAAAAGCCGGTGCCTATTCCGGCACCGGCTCCAGCTATAATACAAATTAAAATTTTAAAGAAAATAGAATTTGGCATACTTATAAATTTAATCCCGTTTTTTCATCTAAACCAAGGAGTAAATTCATGTTCTGAATGGCTGCGCCAGATGCACCCTTGCCCAAATTATCAAACTGGGATGCTAAAAGGATACGGTCATCGTTTCCACAAACATAAATATTCATACCATCCCAGCCTGCGCAGGCATTGGCCGGCATAAAGCCGCCAAGTTCTTCGGTCTGCGCCTCAAACGGCTTAACCTGAATGAATTGTTCTCCCTTATAAAATTCTGCAAAAATCTGCTGTAGTTCCTGTGGTTTTAATCCAATCTGTCTGGTGTACAATGGCACACTAACAATCATACCAGCATAATAATCATCTACCATAGGGGTAAAGGATGGCTCGGTTTCCAAACCGACAATCGCCTTCATCTCCTTCAGATGCTTATGCTGCTGGGTAAGTGCATACATTCTTGGTGAATTCATTGCATCTGTCTTCTCATCTGATTCATAAACAGCAATTGCCTTCTTTCCTGCTCCAGAATAGCCAGACACTGCGAAGCTAACTACTGGAAAATCAGCCGGAATGATGCCCTTCTTTACCAACGGATAAACCAATGAAATAAATCCGGATGCATAGCATCCTGGGTTTGCAATTCTCTTACTGCTGCGGATTCGATCACGGAAATCAGCACCCAATTCTGGAAAGCCATAAGCCCAGTCCGGATTGGTACGATGTGCAGTCGATGTGTCGATTATGCATACATTTTCATTCTCAACCATGGAAACTGCTTCGATGGAGGCAGCATCCGGAAGACATAAAAATGTAATATCCGATGCATTAATCATCTTAGCACGCTCAGCCGGATCCTTGCGAAGTTCAGAGGCAATTTTGATGATTTCTATGTCATCTCTTCCCTGAAATCTTTCATTAATACGAAGACCCGTAGTACCCTCGCTACCATCAATGTATATCTTTTTCTTACTCATAATTCTACCTTTTTATGCTTCGTCAATCGCTTTTCCAATGTCATGACGCATATATTTATTCTCAAACTTGACCCATTCGGTAGCTTCATAGGCTTTTGCTCTGGCTTCCTTTAAGGTTGCCGCCGTTGCCGTAACACCGAACACACGGCCACCATTGGTCAGAATTTCTCCGTTCGGTCCAAATTTGGTACCTGCATGATAGCAAATATAATCCTCCTTGCCATCAAACTGTTCCAGGCCAGATACCACCTTGCCCTTTTCATATGCTAGTGGATAGCCATCGCTTGCCAGAATGACACATACGCAGGCATTGTCTTCAAATTCCAGCTGAATCTGATCAAGAGTTCCGTCAATACATGCTTCTAAAACATCAACAATATCATTCTTCATACGTGGAAGAACAACCTGTGCCTCTGGATCACCAAAACGAGCATTGTACTCCAAAACACGTGGTCCCTTTGGCGTCAGCATTAATCCAAAGAAAATAACTCCCTTGAACTCTCTGCCTTCTGCCTTCATGGCATCCACCGTTGCCTGATAAATATACTTTTTACAGAATTCATCCACCTCAGCGGTATAGAACGGACTTGGAGAGAAATTACCCATACCACCAGTATTTAATCCCTCATCGCCATCCTTTGCTCTCTTATGATCCTGCGCAGAGGACATAATCTGAATGGTATTGCCATCAACAAAGGACAAAACAGAAACCTCACGTCCGGTCATAAATTCCTCAATGACGATGGTATTGCCGGCTTCGCCAAACTTCTTATCTAACATCAAGGTATCTACACCTTCTAATGCCTCTTCTCTGGTATTACAAATCAAAACACCCTTGCCGAGTGCCAGACCATCCGCCTTTAATACGATTGGATATTTAGAAGTCTCCAAATATTTCTTCGCTTCCTCTGCTGAGGTAAAGGTTTCGTAAGCCGCAGTCGGAATGTTATATTTCTTCATCAAATCCTTGGAAAATGCCTTAGAGCCTTCCAAAATTGCAGCATTCTTACGAGGGCCAAACGCACGAAGGCCTGCTGCCTCGAAAGCATCTACAGCGCCGGCCACCAATGGGTCATCCGGTGCAACGATGGTCAAATCAATCTGCTGTTCCTTTGCGAATGCTACCAGCTTATCAAATTCCATTACACCAATTGGCACACACTCTGCCACTTGCGCAATACCGGCATTTCCTGGTGCGCAATACATTTTCTCTACACGCGGGCTCTTTGCACATGCTCTGGCAATCGCATGTTCTCTTCCGCCGCTTCCGATGAGCAAAATTTTCATGTTTGTTTCCTCGCTAAAATTATTGGTCTTCGTTTGCAATCACATTAATTACAGCTGGCAATAGTTGCCATTCTGCCTGCTCCATAACACGTCTCTGAAGAATCTCAGGAGTGTCATTTGGCAATACGTTAACAACCTTCTGGGCAATAATACGTCCGGTATCCGTTCCTTCATCCACAAAGTGTACGGTCGCACCAGTAACCTTAACGCCGCGCGCCAGGGCAGCCTCATGCACCTTCAGTCCATAAAAGCCCTTTCCACAAAAAGAAGGAATCAAGGATGGGTGAATGTTGATAATTTTATTAGGATATGCCTGCACCATTTCCGGCGGGATGGCTACTAAGAACCCTGCCAATACAATCAAATCCGGGGAAAATACATTCACACCCGTCAATAATGCTTTATTAAAGGTTTCACGATCCGGGTAACTCTTTGGAGAAATCACGGACCATGCAATTTTATTTTTCTTTGCACGATCAATCGCAAATGCATTTGGATTGTTACTGATAACACCAACAATCTGTGCATTTTTGATGCGTCCATCGGCAATGGAATCAATGATTGCCTGAAGGTTGGTACCGCCACCGGATACCATTACAACCACTCTTAACATATCTTGACTCCTTTTTCACCAGCAATTGCCTGTCCAAGGATGAATGCTTCTTCACCAGCTGCATTTACTGCAGCAACTGTCTTTTCGGCATCCG
>JAZUHV010000020.1:0-4841 GCA_045641925.1 Butyrivibrio sp. | reverse complement strand
CTTCGTGAGTTCGGGTTTATTAATCCTGTCATTATTGATAAGGATTACGGAGTAATTGCAGGGCACGGAAGACTTATGGCTGCAAAGGCAGAGGGAATTGAAGAAGTTCCATGTGTATTTGTGGACTATCTTACCGAAGCTCAGAAGAAAGCATACATCTTAGCAGATAACCGAATGGCAATGGATGCCGGCTGGGATGAGGAATTGTTAAGACTTGAAATTGAAGCATTGCAGGCAGAAGCATTTGATATTGGACTTACTGGTTTTGATGATCAGGAGATTTCCGATTTATTTGCTTCGGATGATGATACTGGTGCAGAGGATGATGATTTTGATTTATCAGCAGCATTGGAGCAGGCAGCTTTTGTTGAGCGTGGTGATATCTGGACAGTTGGTCGTCACAGACTTATGTGCGGTGATGCTACCAGCGCAGAAGATGTAGCTGCACTTATGGATGGTAAGAAGGCCAACCTTATTATTACAGATCCACCTTACAATGTGGCTTTTGAGAGTTCCGATGGTCTTTCAATTAAGAATGACAAGATGGCCGGTGATAAGTTTTACGAGTTCCTTCTTGCAGCATTTAAGAATATGGCAGAAAACCTGGAAAAGGGCGGAGCTGCTTATGTATTCCATGCTGATACGGAAGGTCTTAATTTTAGAAAAGCATTCATTGATGCAGGGTTCCATTTATCCGGATGCTGCATTTGGGTAAAGAATTCACTTGTTCTTGGCAGAAGCGATTACCAGTGGCAGCACGAACCGGTGCTTTATGGTTTCCTTCAGAACGGTAAACACTTCTGGAGTTCAAAGGCTGGAAGAAGCCAGACAACCATCTGGAACTTTGATAAGCCTAAGAAGAATAAGAACCATCCAACATCAAAGCCACTTGATCTGCTTGCATATCCGATTGGAAATTCCAGTCAGGAAAATGCAATCG
Source organism: Butyrivibrio sp. (assembly GCA_045641925.1). Classification (GTDB taxonomy): domain Bacteria; phylum Bacillota; class Clostridia; order Lachnospirales; family Lachnospiraceae; genus Eshraghiella. The sequence continues at coordinate 3,901 of JAZUHV010000020.1, read as the reverse complement.
TCATTGATACCTTTGGCGGATCAGGTTCCACACTTATGACTTGTGAGCAGACAAACCGCATCTGCCATACTATGGAGCTTGATGAAAAGTATGCATCTGTTATCTTGAGACGTTACGTAGAAGATACCGGTGATACCGAAAATGTGTATGTTATTCGAAATGGTGAGAAGCTTATGTACTCCGATTTGGTGAAAGAGCTTGAGGTGTAAATTACACAAGTAAATGCGGTGCTTTTTGGTACATATACACTCGATAAAAGACTGGATATATGCGCGGTTTAGAGTGATATATGTACTACACCAAATTGAAGGAGGTACATTACCATGATTATTTATTACGACGTAACAGGCGCAGCCAGAAAGAACCTGGTTGCAGCGATTGAAAGATTAACAGGAGAAAAAGCAAAGTACCTTGGAGTTCCAAGCTGCGCATACAAAATTGGAAACTACGAGGTTTCAAAGGACGGAAGCCTTAGCTGGCCAGACCTTGATGATGCCGATCCAGAGTTACTTAGCAAGCGCGAGCTTTTGATTGAGCGCCTTTGTGAAGAGGGTTTCGAGGGATACTTCCCAGGATACGAAGAAGACCAGAATGAAGCCAACACGGGCGCGACAGAGGGCGAAGAAAGCCTCGGACTAAGCGTTACGGTACCATTTGACGAGATGGCGCTTGGGAACCTTGGAAACTTGCTGGAGTCAAAAGGTGAACTTATAAAAAGAGCCCTTGGAATTAACGACATCAGGATTGAAGTAAACGAGGACAGCGTAACATTTCCTTGGTTTGAAGAAGCGAATCCGGCAGACATGATGGCCTACACAAAGTTCATTGCAGCCCTTTGCAAAATGTCAAAAGAGCAGAAGCGAATCTCAGCAAAGCAGAAGGAAATTGTGAATGAGAAATACGAGTTCAGATGCTTCCTTCTTAGACTTGGGTTCATCGGTGATGACTCAAAGGCAGAAAGAAAGATTCTGATGAGAAACCTTTCTGGCTCAGCCGCTTTTAAGAACGGAAGCAAGGGAGGCGAAGAATAATGAGAATGCCAAACAGAGAGATAATTGAAAGATTAAGAAGCCAGTACCCTGCAGGTTGCAGGGTGGAGCTTCTTTCAATGGATGACCCACAGGCGCCACCAGTTGGTACCCTGGGAACGGTAATCGGAGTTGATGATATTGGAAGCATTATGGTTTCTTGGGATAACGGTAGCGGACTGAATGTTGCTTATGGCGAGGACCGCTGCAGAAAGGTGGAGAACAATGGATAAGACAATAAAAGAACAGATTTTGAAGGTAAGGGATACAGCCCTTTGCAATATGTTTGATCTTGGTATGGTAAAGGCAATCGCAGCGGAGCTTGATTGTCCGGAGCTGGTAACATTTATCGATACCAACACTGATGATTATGTTCATTTTATCCTTCACGGGGACAAATAAACTACACAATATGATGCACAGATCTTTGTCACATTTATGCTGATAATTAACTGGATATATGTGTGGTTTAGAGCGAATATGTACCTACCAAAAGAAAAGGAGGCACATAGCCATGATTAAGAGAATTGAGATTTTAGACAAAGCAGCAGAGGTTGGAACCAAGTGGAGAGACATTCCTTGCAACATGCGATTCGGGGATGCATACTTCTACAGTCTGGAAGCAGGCAACGACCTTATAAACTTCGGGGATGTGATTTGGGATTACGACATTGACGAGATTTTGGAGAACTGCAGAAGATTCGGAATTGAGAGCTTCACCATTTCAAGCACCTTCTCAAGCCTGATTATTACAATCGCGGAGTTCCAGAAAAGAGGCTGCAAGCTGGAAGGCCTTATTGAAATCAACAGCCGCTTCGATGACTGGAAAGCCGGCATGGAGGGCGAGCGAAGAAAAGAAAGAATTCCTGCATTTAAGATCAGCCTTTAGAACAAAGCCAGGAAGCCCTGAAGCGGGGCTTTTTGGTCGTTGTAAACTACACAATAAATACCGCCTTTTTACTACATATATTTGTGTAGTATATACCTCCGAATTAACTGGATATATATCGCATTTAGAGCGAATATGTACATACCGAAAGGGAAAACAAAGAAAAACGGAGGAACGAAAACATGAGATTCATTGATAAGACAGGATGCAAAAACGCATTTGAAAAGGGAGCAGACAAGGAAATCGAAAGCCTCGGAAAACTTACAAAGAAGGCTTGCAAGATCGCAAAAGAAAACAAGCTCGGAGTTCTTAAGACAAGACAGGGAGCTTACAGAATCATCAAAGAAAGCGGACTTGGAGCTTACGAGGATTTCCTTACAGACCTTGCAGAGGTTGACGAATTTTTCAAGAACCTGGATGCACACAAGGCAACAAAGTACTAAGAAAGGCGGGAAGCAAAATGAAAAACGGATGGCATGAAGGAACAATTGGAATTCCAAAGGATGGACACAACAGAGTCGCACATTACTGGGTTAAGAGTTACGCAAGGAAAAGCCAGTACGGAATTGAAGGCGGTAAGATTTCAAAGCTTTTAATTAGAATTGGCGGCGAGACAGTTGCGGATTACGACAGAGGCTGGAACATTGAGCCAGATGAAAATGACGAGATGGTGCAGATAGCAATTGCGATTTTGATGAAAGAATACAACTAAAGTACCCAGAAGAATGGGGCCGGGAGACCGGCCTTGTTCTTGTAGGTATTTTACTTACAGAAAGAGGTGATGCAAATTGGCGAAGAAATACAAGCCAACGAAGTTCATGGCGAAGGATTCTTATTATGATGAAGATGCAGCCGATTATGCAGTGAGCTTCATAGAGTGTTTATGTCATACCAAAGGAACCTGGGCTGGTAAGAAGTTCAAGCTCCTAGAATGGCAGGAGGAAATTATAAGAGACCTGTTTGGAGTATTAAAACCAAATGGGTACAGGCAATTTAATACCGCTTATGTAGAGATACCTAAGAAGAATGGAAAGAGCGAACTTGCTGCGGCAATCGCTCTTTTACTTTGCTGTGGAGACGGTGAGCAGCGTGCTGAGATTTATGGTTGTGCGGCTGATAGAGGCCAGGCAACTATCGTATTTGATGTAGCTGCAGATATGGTGAGGATGTGTCCGGCGCTTAATAAAAGGTGCAAGATCCTGACCGCATCAAAAAGAATTGTTTATACACCGACGAACAGCTTTTATCAGGTACTTTCTGCAGAAGCCTACAGTAAGCATGGTTTCAATATTCACGGAGTTGTGTTTGATGAGCTGCACACCCAGCCAAACAGAAAATTATTTGATGTTATGACGAAGGGTTCTGGTGATGCCAGAATGCAGCCGCTGTATTTCCTGATTACAACTGCAGGAACAGATACCAACTCTATCTGTTATGAAACACATACAAAGGCGCTGGATATTATCGAAGGCAGGAAAGTGGATCCTACTTTCTATCCGGTTATTTATGGAGCTGGTACTGAGGAAGATTGGACGGATCCAAAAGTATGGAAGAAAGCAAATCCATCACTTGGTGAGACTATTGGAATGGATAAGGTTAAAGCTGCATGTGATTCTGCAAGACAGAACCCAGGCGAGGAGAACTCATTCAGGCAGCTTCGACTTAATCAGTGGGTAAAGCAGGCTGTCAGATGGATGCCTATGGAAAAATGGGATGCTTGTGCTTTTCCTGTTAATCCAGAGGATTTAGAAGGCAGGGTCTGCTATGGAGGACTCGACCTTTCAAGTACAACGGACCTTACATCATTTTGTTTGGTGTTCCCGCCAGAGGAAGAAGAGGAACCATATTATATCTTGCCATACTTCTGGGTGCCAGAAGATACACTGGACCTTCGAGTAAAACGAGACCATGTTCCTTATGACATTTGGGAGCGCCAGGGTTATATCCAGACTACAGAAGGAAATGTCGTTCACTATGGATATAT
>JAZUHV010000019.1:0-2411 GCA_045641925.1 Butyrivibrio sp. | reverse complement strand
ATGAAGATGACCAAACAGGAAGTTAAAGATGAATGGAAGAATACCGAAGGTGATCCGGAAATTAAAGGTAAACAGAAGCGCCGAATGATGGAGGCTAGCCGTCGTCGAATGATGGCTTCTGTGCCGGAAGCGGATGTTGTTATTACGAACCCGACACATTATGCGGTTGCATTAAAATATGAGCAGAATTTCGGGAAAGCACCAGTTGTAATTGCCAAAGGTGAAGACTATCTTGCATTGAAAATTAAGGAAATTGCTAAGGAAAATAATGTGGAGATAGTAGAGAACAAACCACTGGCCCGTATGATTTATTACAATGTCGATTTGGATACTGAAATTCCGCCGGAATTGTATCAGGCAGTGGCTGAAATTTTAGCATTTGTTTATAAACAGAAGCATATGATTTAGTAAAGAAATGTGATATAATATTTGTGAATTTTTGAAAGGAGGATGACGAATGAAAGCATTTACAAAAAATGACTTATTTGTTGGTATTTATTTGGTTGCTGCCATCATTTTTTTGATTGTGCCAATTCCTTCCATCCTTCTTGATTTTTTGCTTGGCTTAAATATTGTTGTAGGATTTGTGATTTTATTTACTGCACTTTATTCGAAGAGCGTATTGGATATGCAGGCCTTTCCGACCATGCTTTTATTTACGACTATTTTTAGAATATCACTTAACGTTTCCTCTACCAGATTGATTTTAAATAGCGGAAAACCTGGCCAGGTAGTTGAGCAGTTCGGTCAGTTCGTGGGAGGCGGAAATATTGTTATTGGCGCCATTATCTTTATTGTATTACTGATTGTGCAGTTCATTGTTATCAATAAAGGTACGGAACGTGTTTCTGAGGTAACGGCACGTTTTACCTTGGATGCAATGCCTGGTAAGCAGATGGCCATTGACGCGGATTTAAATACCGGCGCCATCACAGATGAAGAAGCAAAAGCAAGACGAGATAAGATTCAGCAGGAGTCCTCCTTCTTTGGCTCCATGGATGGTGCTACGAAGTATGTAAAGGGAGATGCGACCGCCGGTTTAATTATTACGGTAATCAACCTTGTTGGTGGTGTACTGATTAGTATGCTTCAGCGTGGAGAAACGGATATTTTAGCTGCGCTTCAAACATATGGTATTTTAACCATTGGTGATGGACTTTGCTCACAGATTCCTTCCCTTTTAATTTCTTTATCAACCGGTATTATTGTTACAAAGGCCGCTAAAGAAGAGCAGGTTACAGATCAGATGGTCGAAGAACTGTTCTCTGCGCCAAAGGTTCTTCGAATTGTTGGCGTAATTGTATTCCTGTTGGGATTTACAAAGCTTCCATGGTATGTTTTTTGCCCATTTGGAATTGCAATATTTGGACTTTCCTTTTTGCTTGCAAACAAGAAGGGCGTTCAGGCTATCGAAAGCGAAACAGAAACAGCCGAGGCCGAGGCACAGGAAATTCGAAAGCCGGAAAATGTTACCTCCTTACTGCAGGTGGATCCAATCGAATTGGAATTTGGTTATGGAATTATTCCTCTTGCCGATGTGAATCAGGGCGGAGATCTTTTGGACCGTGTCGTAATGATTCGCCGACAGGTGGCTTTGGAATTAGGTACGGTCGTTCCTATTATTCGTTTGCGAGATAATATTCAGTTAAATCCAAATCAGTATATTGTTAAAATCAAAGGTATTCAGGTTTCAGAAGGTGAAATTCTTTTTGACCATTATATGGCAATGAGCCCTGGATTTGTGGAGGAGGAAATTTCTGGTATTCCAACTGTGGAGCCGTCCTTCCATTTGCCGGCTATTTGGATTACAGAAAATCAGCGTGAGCGTGCAGAGTCACTTGGATATACGGTTGTCGATCCGCCATCCATTATTGCAACCCATTTGACAGAGGTTATCAAGAGCCATATCGCGGAGCTGCTGACACGACAGGATACACAGAATTTGATCGACAATTTGAAGGACAACAATCCGACTCTTGTCGAGGAACTGGTGCCAAAGCTGATGAGCGTCGGCGAAATTCAGAAGGTATTGCAGAATCTCTTAGAGGAAGGCATTTCCATCCGAGATTTGCTTACGATTTTTGAAACACTTGCGGACCATGCGGGCACGACTCGAGATACAGATGTTCTTACGGAATATGCAAGACAAAGCTTGAAACGTGCTATTTCTAATAAGTTCTTCCCTGCAAATGAGGTTACGCATGTGCTTACCCTGGATCCTTCCATTGAACAGGAAATTATGGGCAATGTGAAGCAGACAGAACAGGGCGGATATATTAATTTAGCTCCTGATCGCGTACGAAAGATCGTCGGGTCTGTGGAAACAGAGGTGAAGAAATTGGAGGAGATGGGAAATGTTCCAATTATTATTACTTCACCTATTGTACGTATGTACTTTAAGAAATTAATTA
>JAZUHV010000018.1:0-3538 GCA_045641925.1 Butyrivibrio sp. | reverse complement strand
CCTCAATCGGGACAATATAATTTACGTACTGCTCATCGATATTGAATACAAAACGAGATGGGCATCGCATATCCCCATTGAAGGTATAACCCTCCGCGTCAGACAGAAACAGGCGCTCCTCTGCACGGGTAAAGGCCACATAAGCGAGTCTTCGTTCTTCCTCGATATCGTCATAACCAGTCACGCGGCTACTTGGGAAGACACCTTCACTCAGCCCGCACACAAAGACATATGGAAACTCCAGGCCCTTGGAAGCATGTACTGTCATCAGCTTCACACTCTTTTTGCGCTGTTCCTTATCCATATTGGTAAACAAAGACACGTTTTGCAGATATTCATCGAGCGAGGTGCTCTCCTTTGCAGTCGTTTCGTAATCATAGATGGACTGCTTTAATTCCGCAAGGTTCTCCAGGCGCTCGTCTTCTCCTGCGATTTTAAGTTCCGCCTCATACCCAGTTCTGCGTAGCAGATTTTCCAAAAGCTCTGTCAGGCGAAGTCCTGCATAGGATTCCTTTAGATCTTCTATCAGCGCTACATACTCTGCGGCTCCACTTTTTTGAATCAGCTCCTGCTGCAAATTCGCCTTTAATGCCTCATAAAGGCTGGTATGATGATATTTCGCATAGGTGCTGACCAATTCCATGCGTTTTTTACCAAAATTTCTGCGAGGTTCATTCACTGTTCGCGCAAAGGACACATCGTCCTGATGCATCAGCATCTTTAAATAGGCCAGTACATCCTTGATTTCCTTACGGCCATAAAATTCCACGCCACTATAAATCACGTAGGGAATCCGACGTTGCAGGAAGCACTCCTCTAATGGTCTTGAGACGTGATGTGCGCGATATAAAATCGCCATATCCTCATAATGATGCCCCGCATGCACCAGCTCCTCAATAGTATCTGCAATCCAGTTGGCCTCTGCTTTAACATCGGCGGCATGATAAAACTGGATATCACCCTGCGCCTGTTTCATAGGAATCAACTGCTTTTCAATACGATTGCTATTCTTCGCAATCATGGAATTCGAGCCCAAAATGATTGGTGCGTTGGAGCGGTAATTGCTGTCCATAATGATTGTCTTGGTCCCCGGATGGTTTAACGGAAATTGTAAAAATATCTTCACATCCGCCCCACGCCAGGTATAAATAGTCTGGTCAGGATCTCCCACAATGAACAAATTTTTATGATAGCCGCTTAGGATTTCTGCGAGTTGGCACTGCCTATGGCTCACGTCCTGAAATTCATCCACCATGACATACTGCATCTTCTCCTGCCAGTAAGCGCATACGTCCTCGTAAGTCGTTAATATGTGATACGTAAAATTAATTAAGTCATCATAATCCAGGGCATAATTCTTCTTTTGTTCCAGAAGATAGCCATAGAAAATCGTATCCTCCATGCGCGTAGCAGATTCATATGCGGTAATGAGCGCATGATTGTCCGTCTGGTTCATCAATTCCAGATAGTCCAGATTCTCCTTCTTCGCACAAATCAAATCCCGCGCCATAGAAAATGGATATCGTCTGGAGTCGATTTTCCTTTCTTCGTACACAGAATGCAAAATCGTATTCTGATCCTGTTCATCAATAATCAGGAAGTTCTTCGGATAGTGCATTAAATGTATGTCCTCACGAAGCTCCTTTACACAGAAACCATGGAACGTGCAGACATATCCTGTATCATGATCCCCAATCAGTTTTCGGATACGTGATTTCATTTCCCCTGCAGCTTTATTGGTAAAGGTTACGCAAAGAATATTCTCCGTCGTAACTCCAAGCATTTGCACCAAAAAAGCGAAGCGGTGAGTCAGCGCCCTGGTCTTGCCAGAACCCGCCCCGGCGACCACGCGAACATACCCTTCCGTTGTGGTTACTGCCCCTTTCTGTTTTTCATTAAGCCCTTCCAGAATGTCTTGCATACCGGTTCACAAATGCCTTTCTCAACAAATATCTCATTCAATTATAGTACATATGTTCGATTTTCGCAATGAAATCTCAGGAAAATCTTCCAAAAGGCCAATAAAAAACCCATGTGCTCAGATTTGAACACATGGGTCACATAGCATAATTCATTTTTATACCCAGTAATTAAACATACTCTGTGAAAAACTGTTATATGTTCCCTCACTGGAATACATACTGGTGTTTCTTAATGCAGCGCTATTGATTCCGCTTGCCTTGGTTGCTACCTGGGAAGCATAAGAATAATCTCCGGAAAATAATGATTTCACATTGGAAGCATCGGCCTTCTTTAAAGCATCCGTATCCACATTCATCTTTCCGTCACTGCCAAAGGTTACACCCACCTTCGACAATGCTTTGGACATCGTGCCTGACAGGCTTTCCATATAGCCTACCTGCTGTGTAACTGCTTTTGATCCAACCTTACCTGACTGCTCGATTACCGCATTGTAATCATCAGCAAAGCCCTTCACAGCATCTGCAATCTTGTCCATATCATAGCCGCCATCTTTCTTCTTCCACAAATCACTCTTACTAAGGTTCTCTGCAGAGGTCTTCAGTTCGGCAGCCTCTTTTTTCATTTTAGTCAGACCAGTAGGATCGGTGGAAACCGCACTAATCTGTGTTTTATCCTTTATAGGTGTCTTGTCAGACTGTTGGGATGCAGTATTTTGTGTTGTTCCATAGTACTTGGTCATCAACTTCTTATATGCGCCACTTCTAATGGATGCATAGTCCGAAAAATTGACCGAGCTAAACAAGTCTACGCCAGAATTTGATCCACCGAAAAACGATGAAATATTAAATCCAGCCATTGCGATCCCTCCTTACCTCTTTATATCTTGAATGCAGTATATGCAAAATATATACTTATAGTGAATTTACAACTTTTGCAACAATTTGTCTAGTCCATTTGAATATATGGTTATCCTTTCGCTGATATTTTTCAGGAATATCCTTCACCAATTTGCTCAAGATTAATCTCCAAAACTTATACTCATAAGTTTCGCCTCTTTAAGTTTCCGTCCGCTTCTTTCAGTTTCATTTCGTAATCAGCCATCGTATATGATCTCCTATCTTCATATATCCCACTCGCGAAATTGTCGGATAAAAAAGGCGCATCTTGAAAAAACAAGACGCGCCTTCAAACTTATCTCTTATTCTCTTACAATTCGGAACAGCATATAGTCCAATGTGTTATCATCAATCACATCGATTGTTGCCCAATCAAACTCATTCGTTTCAAAATTGAATTCTGCCATAACGAAGAACTGACCATTCTCCTCTTTCCACTGGATAGCATCCTCTGGATCCGTAGCACTCAGAACCATCATTCCATCAACAACTTTGGCACCACCTTCAGCAACTATCTTATCGATTTCCTCTTGTGATACCTCCTCTGGAATTGGCAACATTGTTTCTACAAAATTTTCTTCTGTAAATACGATTTTCTGGCCAAATGCAATCATTCGTTCCTTTATGCGATCTGCTGGATAACCGCTTTTGGTAAGGAATTCTCTGTATTCTTCCTCATTCATCAGCACTGCATTATCTGCCTCGTCAGTTCCCTGCAC
>JAZUHV010000017.1:0-2479 GCA_045641925.1 Butyrivibrio sp. | reverse complement strand
AAACTGCGATCCAACCAAATTTAATTTACTTTTGGCACATCATCCAAACTATTTCTATCGATATGCACAATGGGGTGCGGATTTGACACTTTCCGGGCATGTCCATGGCGGGATAATTCGTATGGGGAAACGTGGTCTGATTGCTACCTCAGGAAGTCTTTTTCCTTATTTTGATGAAGGCATGTATATGGCACCGGAAGGTGGCTGCATGATTGTCAGCCGCGGGCTGGGGACGCATACCATAAAGGTGCGTATCAATAACCGACCGGAACTAGTAATTGTTAAGCTTGGCCCAGAGCCAAAAGAAGAGTAGAACCTATGGCAATTGAAGTAAAATTAGATGCATTTGAAGGCCCATTGGACCTTCTGCTGCAATTGATTAATGCGAATAAAGTAGATATTTATGACATTCCCATCGTTATGATTACCGATCAGTATCTGGAATATGTCGCGCAGATGGATAAGGAAGATTTAAACGTCGTAAGCGAATTCCTGGTGATGGCGGCTATGCTTTTGGATATTAAATCCAAGATGCTTTTGCCGAAACAGGAAGTGGAAAATGATGGTGAGGAAGATGTTGACCCACGTCAGGAACTGGTAGAGAAATTGCTGGAATACAAGATGTATAAGGCGATGTCCTATGAGTTAAAGGATATGTTGCTGGATGCGGAACGCTCCATGTTTCGTGAACCATCGATTCCTCCGGAAATTGCAGCGTATGAAGAGCCTGTTGATTTGGATGAACTGATGGCGGACGTTACACTGGTGCGTCTTCGTGAAATCTTTAATGATGTCATCAAACGTCAGGAGGATAAAATCGATCCTGTTCGTTCCAAGTTTGGAAAGATTGAAAAGGAAGAGGTAAATATGGACGAGAAGATTGCCCATGTTACGGATTATATTCACAGTCATCGTCGTTGCTCCTTTAGACAGCTTTTGTCTACGAATAAGTCACGTATGCAGGTGATTGTAACATTTTTAGTGGTCCTTGAATTGATTAAGGGTGGAAAGATTACTGTCGAGCAGGAAAATCGTGCCGACGATATCATCATTACCTCAATTGATAATGGGGAGAATGAGGAGGAACAGGTATGACAACAGAGCAAATGGAAGCCGCCGTTGAAGCTGTTTTATTTACGATGGGCGAATCCGTAGAAATTAGTCGTCTGGCACAGGCAATCGAACTGGAGGTGCCGGCTGCACGTAAACTGGTACGCAATATGATGGAACGCTATGAAGCGGAAAATCGTGGAATTAAGATTATTGAGTTGGATGATGCTTACCAGATGAGTACCAAAGGCGAGTGCTATGATGCAATCTTAAAGGTGGCAACCACGCCAAAGAAACGTGTATTGACGGATGCCGTTTTGGAAACCTTGTCCATCATTGCCTATAAGCAGCCAGTAACCAGATTGCAGATTGAATCCATTCGAGGGGTTTCCTGTGATTATTCAGTTAACAAGCTGGTGGAATATGGACTGATTACCGAATTGGGCAGAATGGATGCTCCGGGACATCCTATCTTATTCGGAACAACGGAAGAATTTCTTCGAACCTTCGGCTTGAGCTCGGTAGAGGATTTGCCGATGGTAAGCCCGGAGAAGTTTGAGGAGTTTTCTGAAGAAGCAGAAGCAGAAACACAATTAGAACTAAAAATATAATTAAACTGAAGGAGAATGAGTATGGAACGCGAAAACGCATGGAAGAATTGTGACAAGAAAAAGATTAAGGAAGTATTTGAGTTCTGTGAAGGCTACAGACAGTTTATGAGTGAGTGCAAGACTGAGCGTGAAACCACCACAAAGAGCATTCAGATGGCTGAGGCAGCAGGCTATGTTGACCTTGCAGAAGTAATAAAAAAGGGTAAGAAGTTAAAGGCTGGAGATAAGGTTTATGCAAACAATTATGGAAAGGGTCTTGCTCTGATTCAGCTTGGTAAGAAGCCGATTGAAGCAGGTATGAAGATTCTTGGTGCGCATGTGGACTCTCCACGCTTGGATGTGAAGCAGAATCCATTATATGAGGATTCAGATTTGGTATTATTAGATACCCATTATTATGGTGGCATTAAGAAATATCAGTGGACTGCCATTCCTTTAGCAATGCATGGTGTGGTTTCCTTGACCAATGGAAAGACCATTGAAGTGGTTATTGGTGAGGATATGAACGATCCTGTTCTTTGCATTTCAGACTTGTTGATTCATTTGGCAGCTGACCAGATGGGCAAGACTGCAGCAAAGGTTATTGAGGGCGAGCAGTTAGATGTTTTGGTAGGTTCCATGCCAATCGTTGAAAAGAAAAAGGGCGAAGAAAAGTCCGAAAAAGAAGCCGCAAAGGCTTATGTAATGAATCTGTTAAAGAAGAAGTACAAGTTTGAGGAAGAGGACTTTATGTCCGCTGAATTGGAAATTGTACCTGCTGGTCCTGCAAGAGATTTGGGTATCGATTCCTCCATGATTTTAGCATATGGTCAGGATGA
>JAZUHV010000016.1:0-7634 GCA_045641925.1 Butyrivibrio sp. | reverse complement strand
ATTGAAGGTGAAGACTTATACCTTATCGGAACATCTGAACACTCAATGATTGGTAAGTTCATCGATACTATGTTAGATGAGAAGAAACTTCCATATACATTGACCAGTTATTCCCCATGCTTCCGTAAGGAAAAGGGCGCTCATGGTATTGAAGAGCGTGGTGTATATCGTATTCACCAGTTTGAGAAGCAGGAAATGATTGTCGTTTGTAAGCCAGAGGAAAGTCCAATGTGGTTTGACAAGCTATGGCAGAATACCGTTGATTTGTTCCGCACCTTAGACATTCCAGTACGTACCTTAGAGTGCTGCTCTGGTGATTTGGCAGACTTAAAGGTGAAGTCAATTGACGTAGAGGCTTGGAGCCCAAGACAGCAGAAGTACTTCGAAGTAGGTAGCTGTTCCAATCTTTCCGATGCACAGGCAAGACGTCTTGGCATTCGTGTTAAGGGTGAAGACGGCAATAAGTACTTCGCACACACCTTAAATAATACCGTAGTTGCACCACCTAGAATGCTCATTGCATTCTTAGAGAACAACCTGAACGCAGATGGTTCTGTAAACATTCCGGTTGCTCTGCAGCCATATATGGGTGGTATGACAAAGATCGAAAAGAAATAATTTCCATCCGTTTTTTGAGGAAAAGCTATGCATTTATATTCCGGAGCGGTTGGATTAAAGAGTATCCAGTCCCGCACGGCAATGGAGCGCCTGACCAACAGTTTGGTGGAGCAGGCGGTTGCGAATCACCACGTTTTGTATGCGAGTGAGTGCGAGGCGATGGATGGATACTATGAAGCGCAGATTAATGCAGTGATTTTGCAGAATAATCTGGGTGGATTGGTCATCCGAGGATTGTTTAATCCAGCTTTGAATAAGTTTCATAAATTATTTGCTTACCCATATATTGCAGGAACGGAGCCACACATTTGTCTGGATGCGCACATTGAGCGTCAGGCAGATAAAGAGGCTTATATGGTTCACTGCAATGATATGGACCGAGAAGTGTCTCCTATCTTCTTTTTAAGCAATATTACAGATTATTTAAATCATAAGAGCAAAAAAATCGGTCCAATGCAGACGGTTTTCATGAGTGCCCTCGCAAATGAAGGGCACATCATTTTGCCAGTGTATAAGACCGAAAAGCAGATTGCGAAGCTACATGATGCATCCAAGCGCCGTAGTGAGCTGGTGGATCGTGCCATTCAGGGGGATCAGGATGCGATTGACCGTCTGACAATCGGTGATTATGACACACTTGCGAATGTCTGTCGCCGTGTGGTGAAGGAGGATATCTACTCCATTGTGGATTCGTCCTTTGTGCCATCCGGACTGGAATGCGATGCATATTCGGTTGTGGGCAATATTCGTGAGATTCATCAGGCACGTAATGTGATTACGGATGAAGAGGTCTATGTGATGACCCTCGAATGCAATGACGTGCTCTTTAATCTTGGTACCCATAAGGAAGATTTGGTGGGGATGCCGCAAGTGGGATATCGATTTGTTGGTAAGGTTTGGCTTCAGGGAAGCCTTCTTTATTAACGATAGAAGATATAAGTCTCTGTAGCTCAGTAGGATAGAGCGTTCGCCTCCTAAGCGAAAGGCCGCTGGTTCGACTCCAGTCAGGGACGTTAGGAAGAATTCGCCGGAATTCCGGCCGAAAGGAAGTCTTATGAATTATATTGTCTTGGACCTCGAGTGGAATCAGAGTCCTAACGGCAAAGCATCTGAAAATTCCAAACTGCCTTTTGAGATTGTCGAAATCGGTGCTGTAAAGCTAGATGAGAATCGAAACAAAGTAGATGAATACCACCAGTACATTGCGCCGGCGGTATATCATGAATTGCATTATATCACTCAGGGTATTCTGGGAATTTCGATGCGAGAATTGCGTAATGGCAAGAAATTTGCCTTGGCAGCGCCGGAGTTTTTTTCCTGGTGCGGTGAACCGGGCAGTTTCATGTTTTGCACCTGGGGTTCGATGGATTTAACCGAATTGCAGCGCAATTGTGCATTCCACGAAATAGGCTATCAATTTGATTATCCGCTTGTTTATGCAGATTTGCAGAAGATGTTCTCGCTATGCTATTCGGATGGAAAGACGAGAAGCTCCCTAGAGGATGCAACGGAGCAAATGGAACTCCCGAAGGATGTATCCTTCCATTCAGCGATGAATGATGCGGTCTATACTGCGAAAATCATGGAACGGATGGATTTTAAGCGTGTGAGTGCTTTCACCTCCGTGGATACTTATCGCATCCCTATGACGCGAAGAGAAGAGTATACGATGCATTATCCGACATATACAAAGTTTGTCAGTAAGGGCTATGAAGACCGCGAGGAAATGGTAAAGGATGGGTACCTGATGACAACGCCTTGTCCGGTGTGTGGCAAGAGCTGTCGAAAGAAAATTCGCTGGTTTGCGGCTAACCCCAAGTCATATTACTGCATTGCGGAATGTTCGGAGCATGGATTCATCAAGGGGCGCATGAAAATGCGTAAAACAGAGACGGATTTATCCTATGCTGTGAAGATTTTGAAGCCGACCGATGCGGAGGGCGTCGCAAAGATTAAAGACAGGCAATTGACCTGCAGAGAGCGCCGAAGAGAGCGCCGACATAGAGAAAAAGAACATAAATCATAACAAAAAAGCGCCGTGGAGGCGCTTTTTGTTATGTTAGAACCGTAATTTTCTTCTGGTGCTTCTGCCACGTCGATGACGGTAACAGTAAACAATAAATACAATCAGCCCCGCCAATATGGAAACGGCAAAAAAAGCGCCGATGATGTACAGAATATTGATGTAAATCAGTTCATTGACCGGCCGTACAATTCGATGTGAGCGAAGAGGGACACCATCGAGGCCGGAGGAATCAAGCGAATTATATTCGGTAATGAAGAGCGTTGCATTGCCAACATTAAAGTTTTTAACAAAGTAGCTGACGCAGGCAAATCCGCCGGGCTTACCGGTGTAAGCAATATTATCGGAATAAGTAACAATACTGGTCAGATCTTCGGCACCGTATGCATTTGGAACCAGCAGGTAGCTGCCCTCAGTGAAGCCAACGTTCACATTATGTGTGGAAGAAATCTCCTTTGTGAGGGACAGAACAGAGGCTGCATCCGAACTGAGTCCATCGGACAATTCGGAAAGGTATACCTTGTGAAAATTGTTAAAGTAGTAATTAAACAGTGCAATGGTATCTAAATAACGACCATCATCGGTACTGTCCATGATGGTTACAATCAGGCGGAGATCGTCTTTTTGTGCGTAAGAAATCAAGCAGCAGGCAGCATTTTCCGTGAAACCGGTTTTTCCGCCCAAGGAATAAGGATATGCATAGGCACCACCCTCAACCATGGCATAACGATGGCGATAATAACGGGTAAAATTCGAGGTATTGGTCGGAGCAATCGTGTAAATCTTCGTATAGTTCAAGATGCTCATCAATGTCTTATTCTGCATGCATTCGCGTGCAATGAGGGACATATCATACGGGGTGGAATAATGCCCGGAATCGTGCAGACCGCTGGCATTGGTAAAATGGGTATTCTCACAGCCGAGCATTTGCGCACGCATATTCATCAGCTCTGCAAAGGAACTGATATTGCCACTGGTATGTTCCGCAAGACCATAGGCAGCATCGTTCGCAGAACGCAGCAACAGGCAGTACAGGGACTGCTCAACAGTCAGTTCTTCGCCAACAGAAATAGCGGCATTCGCATCTCCGTATTCAATGCTTTCAATGCAGGCCTTGGAGTAGGTGACCACTTCGTCCATCGCGCAATTTTCAATGGAAAGAAGTGCGGTTAAAAGCTTTGTGGTACTGGCCGGATAGCACTGCAGGTCTCCGTTTCGCTGGTATAAAACCTCTCCGGTGTCTGCGTCCATTACGACCAGTTTATCGGAAACCAGTTCCGGGAAGGTTGGAAGCTCCTGCGTGGGAACATCCGAGGCGGATTCATCATATGAAATTGGTAAATGCGCGCTTGCCTGAACCGGTATGGTGATCGACAGCGACAAAAGAAAAACGGAGCAAAATGCAATCCATTTTCGCATAATATGAAATCTCCTTTGGGGCTATTTGCTGGCTCGAGCGGCTAAGGCTTGTTGAATTGCTTCCATATCCTTTTGAAGACGCTTAACCATCTTTTTATTGTCTTGGTTTACGGCATTCATATATTGTGCATGAATTTCATTGATATAATCTATTTCTGCAAATTGGCCAGATATGGCACCATTTGATGGGTCAAGGGCAATATGGTAGGTGCGATTGTCATAAAGATATTCAACATCATAGCGATCTCTACGGAATATAGTATAGGTAAAACCTAAAGGCCTTGCAGGGAGTGCTTCCACCGTACGCAGAATCGTCTGTGTAGCAGCAGCCAGGGAGAGCGTTTCCGAGCCAAATAATTTTGGATCGCTAATCTCGTAAATAGGTATTTGGCTCTGGCAATGATAGATTTGCTCATCGCTTGTTACACGATTCTGATTGGTTGCAAGTGGAGTAGGGAACCATTCCGAATTTAAAGGATGTTCACCAATGCCGATGATATAGCATTGCGTATCCAATTTACGCTTAATGGACAGATAATCCCTTTGATAACCAATTGCTTCACAGGTTGGACAGTTCATGATACGACTACCATTGCAAGTGCGGCATACGATAGTGCCATATTCATCGCATTTCATACAATTTTGTTTACCGGATCCGCCACACTCATAGCATGATATTAATCCTCTGCCCGAGCAGGCATCACAGAGATATGAATGTGAATGCGAAATACTATACTCGTCAATTTCATACTCATAGATACTACCTGATCCCCCACAATCTGGGCAGAGAAAACTTCTTGAACCATGGCAGAAGCTACAGACAGTATATTGTGTGCCATTACAGTCTGGACAGGTTTCTCGTCCGTTTTTACAGGTGCAGGGGCATACTCGGTTTGTATTACATTTGGTACAAGGATGGACAAAATCTGTATTCGTGATTCCCCAAATCTTTTCCTCTGGCTGAAAGAATGTGAAATCTTCATTTATAGCAACCTCCCATTCATTGACCTCTGAGGGAGAATGCTTTCTACCAGTATCAAAGAAACGCCCCTTAGCTGGCATGGTGCTTGGTTCAATGCTACGCTGTTCATAAAACACATCAATTCCCGCATAGATATACGGAAGGGATGTAATTCTTTTAATCTTTAAGGTTCCTCTCTTTTTATTCAGGAGAGAGGACTTGCAATTTAAAAACATACTGTGAAGCCAGACATTTACATATGTATAGACTTTATGTTTTTTTGTTAAGTCCACCGATTCAAAAAGGGGTATTTTTTTTGCCATTCATTAACCTTTCTGCAATTTAACAAAACTTTGAAATCAAAAAAATTATAGCATAAAATGGAACTATTTTATATGTCCTATGATTATGATTTGGCTATAGGTGCAACTTTATCAATAATTTTTCCAAAAAGACCAATAATCGGCGCATTAACAGCCGTCGTAACGATGGTTCCAATTCCAATAGCATTGAGACGGAACTCGTGGAAGAAGATGAGCATCAGTGCGATGCCGATGGCTAAAAGGGAAATATCAAAAATCCATTTAACCTTGGTCATTTTGAATTTATAATGCTCGGAAAGCTCTTTTACAAATAATTCCCAAACCTCCTGCGGAAGATTGGTCCTAAAGAAGCAGGCCACTGCGAAGGCAGTGAGTAGAATTCCGATGATAGCGCAAAGAATGCGAACCACAAGTGTGTCATTGGTCCAAAACGCCAGCACCGCATTCCAGCCATCTAAGACAAAGCCATACAAAACCGCTGTTACGAAGGACAGCAGATAGCGCCAGTGAAAGTGTCGGATGGCCACGCAAAGGATAATCAAAAGAATACCCTGCACGATGTATTCGGAGGTACCGAAGGTAAACCAGGAGAAGGTTTCGGAAACCTTTAAGTGAAGCACATACACAGGCGCCTCAATCATTGACACACCAAATCCGCTTTTGGTACTGAAGGCGACACCGAGCGGACAAATAATCATACCGATAATCCAAAATATAACGGAACGAAGGCTTATTTTCTTATTATCAAACATAATAATCCTCAAATGTAATTTATATTCGTTTTTATTCTATGATGGAATACTATCCTTGTAAACAGAATAATGGAACCAAACATCTCCTGGGTGTTGGATTTTAAGGGCGCATATGTTAGAATTCATACGATATAATTTATAAAAGGATTCGAAAATACTCCGAATAGGAAATGAAGGGAATCGATTATGAGATTAAAGCATGTGAAGGGCTCCCGCGAAGCGGTTGTGGCCAGTCAATATACGGTGAACGAGCCGGAACAGAATAAAGGCAAATGGAGGGAGTGGTTTCAAAACTCCAATCCAATCCATATAGAAGTGGGCACCGGAAAGGGCCAGTTTATGATGGAACTGGCGGCGCTCCATCCAGAGATTAATTACATAGGCATTGAGAAGTATTCAGACGTGCTTTTGCGCGCACTGCAGAAGCAGGAAGAAATTCAACTGCCGAATCTGTGCTTTATCCGCATGGATGCAGAGGATATCGAGACGGTATTTGCACCAAATGAGGTGGACCAAATCTATTTGAACTTTTCCGATCCATGGCCAAAGGACCGTCACCATAAGAGAAGACTGACTTCTAAGGAATTCCTGCGCCGTTATAATCACATTCTGGTGCCAGAAGGACGAATCGAGTTCAAGACGGATAACCATGGACTGTTTGAATTTTCACTTGAAGAGGCACCAATCGCAGGATGGGAGTTGGTGGCAACCACCTTTGATTTGCATAATGATCCGGTACTAAACGAAGGAAATATCATGACGGAGTATGAGACCAGATTTACGGCTTTAGGGAATCCAATTCACAAGATGATTCTAAAGCGCGACCCAGCAATCGCTGAAGAAGCAGGCAAAGCATACAAGTAAATTAATCGGACCGATTCGCCAATGTGGGCAATCGGTCCGAATTTTATGATAAAACATCGAAAAATTTTTTTCGTAAATTTTTGAAAATAATACTTGCATTTTTCAAAGTGCTACTATATAATAACGATTGTCGTCAAGAGATGACCAACCAAATATTCGCACCTCTAGCTCAGTTGGTAGAGCACCTGACTCTTAATCAGGGTGTCCAGGGTTCGAACCCCTGGAGGTGCACGCAAAGGTCGGTAGCTTAGCCGTAAGGCGGGTTAGCGGCTTTTTTTTGCGCGTTCTGACAAGTCAGAATATGCCAAAAGAAAAAGAGAAGAGAAATTGCACCTCACAGATTCAGAGAGGAAAAGCATACAAAGAAAGACTGCATGAGTGCTTGCACAATCATGCAGTCTTTTTGTATGCGAATTGACGAGTGCAAAGCACTCGGAGTCTGCGTTCTGTAGCTATCTTAACCAAATCTTAACCGCGCACCATATTTTTTCTTAACATTCTATTTTCTATAATTTTATTAAGGTAATTGACTCTATAGGTCATTTCCAATTCACGATGGGGGGATGAAGGAAAGGTGAAAAATATAACTCAAAAAGGATATAGAATTAAAGATTTTCTCATAAAGAAAAAATGGATATTTTTTGTAGTTATTGCTGTGGGCATTGCGGTTAGTG
>JAZUHV010000015.1:0-8547 GCA_045641925.1 Butyrivibrio sp. | reverse complement strand
CAAGTAATAGTCCCAGCACCACAATAATAATCGGGCGAACAATGCGACCGCCTTTTTTCAGGGCCAAACCGCTTCCTAAATACGCGCCACCCATATTGCAGACTGCTGCCGCAAGTCCTAATAGTACAATTACATTTCCGCTGAATAAGAAAACAGCAAGGGATGCAATATTTGTACTCAAATTAATGATTTTAGCCTGGCCATTGGCCTGACGAACACTCATCTTCGCAATCACGGTAAAGCTGATAATCAAAAAGGTTCCCGTGCCCGGTCCGTAAAACCCATCGTACATTCCTATAATAAGTGCTGAAAGGCAGACCGTGAGAAAGGTTCGCACATCTAAAGCCAGTGCTTTTTCCTCTTCCGATGCTGGAAAGAGTTTCTTATTTAAAACCACAAAGGCCACCACCGGCAAAATCCCTACAAGGATATACCGAAGTATGCTCTCATCAGCCAAAAGCGATAACCTTGCGCCGATGGTTGATCCAAGAAGCGCTGTCACGATGGATGGAATCGCCAGCTTCCAGTTAATGTATTTTTGTTTAATAAAACGCGCCGTTGCAACCGTTGTGCCACATGCCGATGAAAGCTTATTTGTTGCGATTGCCATATGTGTCGGCAGGCCTGCTAACAAATATGCCGGCAATGAAATCAGACCTCCGCCACCACCGATTGCATCCACAAAGCCTGCTAAAAAAACCAGCGGACAAACAATCAAGAAGTGGTACCACGAAAGTGGATAGTTGTTCAAAAAAGCCATAGTCAGTTCCTCCACAATCTTCCTACGACATTATACTTCTGAAGGCGTATTTCTTGCACGTTTTTTTTGGATATGTTAAAATTATTTGTAGATATGGCGGAGATTTGTTGGGGAACGAATCTTCGCTCTTTACACTAATAACAGAAATGGGGAATGTTTCTTATGGCAGAAAAAAAAGAATTTACATTTCTCTCCCGTGATGGAAAAACCAAGGTACACGCGGTGCGTTGGACACCTGACGGAGAGATTCGCGGTGTATTCCAGATAGTGCATGGAATGCAGGAATACATCAATCGCTATGAACGCTTTGCAAATTTCATGTGTGAGCAGGGCTTTATCGTAACCGGTGAGGACCATTTAGGACATGGAGAAACCGCTCCTTCCGATGAGGAGCTTGGATACTTTGCAAAGAGTGATGCTGACACCATTGTTGTGCGCGATGTTCACCGATTAAAGAAGATGACGCAGGAAGAATACCCTGACCTTCCATACTTCTTACTCGGTCACAGTATGGGCTCCTTCATTGCCAGAAAATATCTTTGCATGTATGGTTCCGGTATCACCGGCGCCATCATTATGGGCACTGGCGTTATGCCTGGCTTCGTAACCGGCTTTGGTAAATTTTTATGTAATTTTATCAGCTTATTCAAGGGTCAGCATGGAAAGAGCAAATTCATCACCGATATTGCCTTTGGTTCTTACCAGAAAAAAATCGAGAACCCGCGTACCGAAAAGGATTGGCTCACCCGCGATCCGGAAATTGTGGACAAATATCTTGCAGACAAGTTCTGCATGTTTGATTTTTCCTTAAATGGTTACCATACCCTCTTCTCTCTGCTTTCCTATGTTTGCAAGGTAAAGAATTTGCACACCATTCCAGAAGCACTTCCAATCTTCGTATGTGCCGGTGGTGCGGATCCTGTCGGCAATTACGGCGAAGGTCCAACAAAGGTTGCAGACACTTACAAGAAGCTTGGCATTAAAGATGTCACCCTAAAGATTTACGATGGCATGCGCCATGAAGTCTTAAATGAAATCGGTCACGAAGAAGTGGACCAGGATATCTTAAATTTCGTAAATGCACATCTGTAAATCATAAAAAAACCGGCGGTCCCATACGGGTCCGTCGGTTCTATTTCGTCATTTCTTATTAAACTACAAATCTCTTTACAATTCCCTCTAAGTTAGCTGCATTATCCACAGTTTCTTCTACAAGACGACTGGTTGCATCCGTAAGCGCCACAACATCCGTGGTCTTCTGTGCAATGTCATCAACACCTGTAGCAGACTCGCCAATGGTGGTATTAATATCTTCGATGGCACGGGCAATGTCATTGATGTTTGCATTCAGAACTGCAATTGCCTCAGAAATGTTCTGCATGCTTCTCTGGAATCCAGTAGCATCAGCATTATATTCCTGAGAAATCTTTGCGAAATTGTCATATTCCTTATTCACATCGGTCTTGATGTAATCTTCCATCGTCTTTAAGCAGTTTGACATTGCATCCACCGCATCATGAACCTCGGCAACGATTGCGGTAATTCCATTTACGGTCTGCGCGGACTGATTTGCAAGATTGCCGATTTCTTCTGCAACGACAGCAAATCCACGACCTGCTTCGCCTGCTCTTGCAGCCTCAATGGAGGCATTCAGTGCCAACAGATTCGTCTGGCTTGCAATTTCCATAATTGCGGATGCCAGCGTATTAATCTTCTCAACAGCCTTAGACTGTTCCATAGCCATTGCAGATCTCTCTGCAACTTTTGCAAAGGTATCTGCTGCAAGCTGCTGTGACTTTGCAACATCCTTCTCTACGTCTTCCGCTTTCTTCTGAATCTTTATTGCTTCCTTGGTACCTTCCTCGGTCAATGCATTAATTTCATTTGCATTATTCAGAACAGCGGTCAGGTTATTTGCAATGGTCTCCGTACTTGCGGAGGTTTCTTCCATACCTGCTGCCAGCTGCTGTGCGGTAGCTGAGTTATCAGAGGAGTTATCAGCAACCTGCTGAGACTGCTCTCTTAATTCATCCGCATTGGAGTTCAACTGCGCAGATGCTGCAGCAATATCCTGTACGATTTCCTGCAATTTTTCCTTCATTGTCAAAACCGATCTGGCAATCTGGCCGGTCTCATCACGATAGGTTGCTGCCTTACGCAATTCATCGTCCACGGTCATATTCAGCTCTGCAGTCATGTCTACCTGAACGGCCATTCTCTTCATTCTCTTAGCAAACACATTTCCGGAAATCAGAGAAGCTCCGCAGCCCAAAATAGTAATAGCAATAGCCATAACCAGCATAAGATTGGTTGTTCGATTTACTTCTGCAAGAATATCATCTACATCTGCGGTAATTACAAGAATCTGCTTGGTACCACTTACAGAATTGGTAAGATAATATGCAGCATACTTGCTGGTTCCTTTAAAGACATATTCTACGAATTTGAACTTGTCAACTTCTTCGCCGGCCTTCAGTTTTTCAACCAGTCCGCTAACAACTGCATTCTCAACCTGATTACCAATTTTTTCCGGAGTCGGATGATATAACATAACGCCATCCGTAGAAACCACATATGCGTAACTACTGTCACAGTTTTCCAGTTTAACGGTTCCAACTAACTCACCAAGCTGGTTACTATCCAGCGGGTTTCGATTCAATCTGCCCATGGAGTCAATTAAAAGACCATATGCCTCTGCCATTTCTGTCAACTGATTCTCCGCATTGCCCAAAGCCAGTTCCTTGGACTTACTGATGGAAACGGTTGTAATCACTGCAGCGACTACCAGACAGCAAATTGCACCAGTAATCATAATAATCAGCGAGAAAGATTTCACGCCTCTCATTCTAGGCTTTTTTTCTGTGTTCATAGTTTTCCTCCCAATATCAATTTTAATAATGAATGGTACTATTTTACCACATTTATATGTATTTGTATATAAATGTCATCAACTAATATAAAATGCCATCATAATATTGCATCAGAAGCTTCGTCACCTCTGAATAGTTAGCGCTCGACTGATAATACGCCAAATACCCCTGTGTCATCTGCGTAGAAACATTGGTGATAACATTGGAAATAACTTCCTTTTTCTTTCTTCTTGCTTCCATTTCTTCAATGGTTTCCTGCGAATAGCATCCGTCATCCCAAACAACCAGATTCGTAATACGGAGCTGCTCCCAATACGTATCCTTGTCCACAGAATGATAATAATCGTTATTGACATAATCCAGCACATTTAGGTATGCAGAATATTGCAAATATGGGTCCTCCGATTCTGCCAGCGCCACATAAGCAATAAAGTTTGCCTCATCCTCATATATATAGCCTTTCAGATGGCTCAACTCATGTGCTGCCGTGTATGGATAATTGTCTGCATCCACCAAGGCGGACACATTGGCCTCCATGGAATGTGGCAGGAATACACCGATGGTATCGATATCATACATAATTTCGGAAGACATTAAAATCTTTGGGTGCGGAAAATAACCCTTTAAGCGCGGCAAAATCTCTACCTTGTCACGAAGCGCCTTTGCTATAGCATCGTCAATTTCCTCTCTCGTGCGCTTACTGGTTCCACCCCAAACCACATATCCGGCATCGTCTCGTTCCATCTGAAGCGCCAGGGCATTGCACTTTTCCACCAGATAATTGCGCATCGTCAGAAGTTCTTCCGTATGATAAACCTTGTCGCGATTTCCCTTCACATTGAACTTATCCGTCTTATATAAAAAGGATAGGTTCATCGTCAGGACGATGGCCACTGTCAGAACAAATACCAGAAGGAATCTCATAAAATGCCCTATAAAGTGGCGATATTTCTTATATCGACCCCAAATAATCAGACCCAGGGCAAATAAAATTGCATGAACTACCAGTGCTACTGCGCAATAGATTAGAATTTCACCCACGGAAAAAGGCGCAAGTCCCGTCAGTCTTCCGTAGCTTTCAGACCACCAGCCAAAGATATGATTGGTGTACCAGTTGCAAACCGGGGTGATGCGCGCCAAAATATTCATAATAACCAAAACACTGGCCTCAATTAAAACAAAAGTCCAAAAGCGAAATAACTTCTCCCGTTTGGATTTTTTTACATCGTCATCCTCTCTCATAGGACTCCCTTCGTTACAACAATTGAATGCCTTCTGCCCAATATTCAGGGCGCGCCTCATACATTTCATTTAAATACTCTGCAATTTCAGGAAGGCTCTCCGCCTCAAACGGAAATTCCTTTGTCTCCATTTCTTCCTGTGGTGTCTTCTCATAACAAAGCGGACCACGCCAAATCTGCACCTTTAAAGTTGCAGGGCCCGGCTCTTTCTCAAAAAAGACATTGGCTAATGGCTCACGCGCCACATAGTAACGCATTCCCTTATAATTTCCAGTGTATGGCACGCCATACTTATAGTGAATGAATCCATATAATTCCTTTGCATCAATTCCCATGATACCAGCCTCCTTAAATCGGTATGAATAGTATAGCATACCACCGCGACAAATGATGGATTTTTACTTTACATATTTGCAAAATTCAGTAATAATAAAATGGAGTGAAATGAAAGGGGTGCCCTCGGGCATATAATGTAGTATGGGGAAGAGATCAATCAAAGAAAACAAGAACATTTATCAGTTATCCCGCGAGTCCTTAGAGCTCACCCGTGAGCAGGCCTCTGAGCAGATGGAATATATTTCCGCCGACCGCATCGAGAAGATTGAAAGCGAGAAGTCCCTTCCGCATCCGGATGAGGTTCTGGTTATGTCAAGAGTTTACAAGCGCCCTGAACTTTGTAACTATTACTGCTCCCATGAATGCCCAATCGGCGAAAAATACGTTCCGGAGATTCAGCAAAAGGAGTTCTCCCAGATTGTTTTGGAAATGCTCGCGAACTTAAATTCCTTAAACAAGGACAAGGATCGCCTCATAGAGATTTCCGCAGACGGAAAGATTACCGAAGACGAATACGAAGACTTCCTGATGATTCGTGAAAAACTTGAGGCAATTTCCGTTACCGTCGAAGCAATGCAGTTTTGGGTAGAGAAAAAAATCGCTGAAGGCGAAATCGATTTACAATTAAACGGTGAAGAAGCATAAAGCAAATAAGGCCACCTGTACAGGCGGCCTTTTATTAATATTTCCTTATCTCCTGATTCCCATCTTTATAGGCAATCAGTCGATCCAAATTCACATTCTCCACACTCTTAAAAATATTCATCTCTACGTCTGGATTGGTCTTTCTCAGTTCGCGAATCATCGTCTTTACGGATGCACGTTTACTACCTTTTTCCGTTCCACCGCAGCTCGCGCAGGATTCCGTGAAACGACATGCACACTGGATAAAATATAGATGATTATAATCTCTCCAGCGTATGATATCCTCTTCATGTACCAGATACAACGGGCGAATCAGTTCCATCCCATCAAAATTCGTGGAATGCAATTTGGGCATCATGGTCTGCACCTGCGCGCCGTAAAGCATACCCATCATAATGGTCTCGATGACATCGTCAAAGTGATGTCCCAAGGCAATTTTATTGCACCCATATTCACCTGCTTTGCTATACAAGTATCCGCGTCGCATGCGTGCACACAAATAGCAGGGCGAATCCCCAACGGATGCAACGGTATCAAAGATTTCGGTATGAAAAACGGTGATTGGAATGTCTAAAAGCTTCGCATTATTTGAGATGGTCTGCGCATTTAATTCATTGTAGCCCGGGTTCATCACCAGATAAACCACCTCGATTTTCTTATAACCCTCTGCACCATCCGCAACCATTTCCTCGTAAATTTGGAAAAGCTTCGCAAGCATCATGGAGTCCTTGCCGCCAGAAATACAAACTGCAACACGGTCCCCATCTTCAAGCATCTGATATTCCATGAGAGCCTTCAAAAACGGTTCCCACAAAAGTGTACGAAACTCACCGAGGATGCTCTCCTTTGCAAGTTTTGCCCCCGTTTTTTCTTCGCCCTGTTCTGCAAGCAAGCGTCGCAATTTCAGGCGCAAATAAGAATGAAAGCCTCCCTCAATGCTATAGACCTCATCATACCCTGCTGCCACACAATCATCGGACAAGTCATCACTCCGCTGCCCCGTGTAACAAAGTAAATAAACTGGCAGGTCCTTTGGAATCTCGCCAAGTCGGTCCATAAATTCTTCCCAATATATATGAATGGCGCCAGAATAGGTATCCGTTTCATAGTCCTCATCCTTACGCACATCAATCACCAATTTTTGTCTGGAATCCTGTTCCAATTCTTCAATCGTTCGTCTCATTTTTTCTTTCCAATCATCGAGCGCGTACACTCTCACATACCGAAAGCGCACCATCTTCTTTCCACATTCAATGTACCACATCAACGACAGCAAGTCACTTCATTTTGACGCGCCTTTAAAATAATGCTATGATATATCTGACTTTGATACAAACTGGATATCATCGCTGATCCATTTGTGCATCAGCCATAGAAAGAGGAAGACCATGGAATTTTGGGATATTTATGATAGTAATAAGCAAAAAACCGGTCGTACGATGAAGCGCAACGACTGGATTTTACAGGACGGCGAATATCACTTATCCGTACTGGGTGTGATTCATCGTTCGGACGATACATTTTTGATTACGCAGCGTGTGATGACCAAGCACTGGGCACCGGGCTGGTGGGAGGTTTCCGGCGGTGGCGTTATGGCCGGGGAGGAATCCTTTGAGGCCGTATGCCGAGAGGTCCGTGAGGAAACCGGGTTGGACGTTTCCAACTGCCCTTACAAATTAGCACTCACCTATCATCGCGAAAATCCGGGCGAGGGCGATAACTACTTCGTCGATGTATATCGTTTTGAATTAGACTTTGATGAATCTGACGTAACCGTTCAGGAATCCGAAGCACTTGGCTTTAAGATTGCCACCCATGAAGAAATCAAAGCCTTAGCTGACCAGGGAATCTTCCTGCACTATGACAGCATCAAGGAAGTCTTCGTATAAACCAATCAAATATCCCCGAAATCTCTGATGAAAACTCAAAGATTTCGGGGATTTCTTTTACTTCAAATATTCTTTTCGATAATGCGTTCTAGCCCAGTAAAGACTTCTTGCAATTGTCGCCTTCACCACACTGCTCCATCAGGCGCTTGAATTCGCCGCCGGTCAGCTGGTTCTTCTCAACCAAGGCCTTTGCGATGGTCTCTACCGTTGCGCGACCCTTTTCAATCTCTGCCTTTGCATTCTCCATCTCCTGTGTAAGAATCGCATTCACCTTTGCCAGATATTCACCGGCAAGAGGAGACTGCATAATCTCAGAGCGGGACAATACTGCCAGGCCATTGCCCTCCATACCAAATGTACAAAGCATCTGGAAGGCGCGCGCAGTCGCATGCTGTAAATCAGAGGATGCGCCAGTATTATTGGCAATTTCGTGACCATAGAATACTTCTTCTGCTGCACGACCCGCCAAAGAGACACGAATTTTATCCAGAATCTCTTCGCGGTTAAAGCAAACCTTTTCCTCCACGTCACCCGCCATCATATATCCGCCATGATCCCCGCGGGACTCGATGGTCACATGCGCAGGCTCAGCTCCGGCATGGTAGGATACATAAGCATGTCCAACTTCGTGAATCGCCACACGATTGTAGTATTCAACGGAATGCTCCTTCTTATCGCCAAATTCGTATTCATCAAGCGCATCCAGAAGGTCCTGATTACAAAGAGGCGTATTGTTTCTGGTCGCCTTAGTCATTGCCTTACCGATAACATTTTCCAAAATCGCAAGGCTGGAAGTCGGATCGTAG
>JAZUHV010000014.1:0-4526 GCA_045641925.1 Butyrivibrio sp. | reverse complement strand
GCTTTATCTGTGATAGTCATAGTGGTTCCAATGGTGCAGCCTTTACCAGCGTGAACATCCGGCATGATACGGATTCTTGATCCACTCGTCATCGGATAATTGCACATACGTCTGATCTGTTCAATCGCCTCATCCTCTACGACTCTTGCGTAGCAGATGGCTGTATTTACTTTTCCAACAATTTCAAACTTATCCATCTTTATATCCTTTCTTAGCACTTGAACAAAGCATATGACTGGATTCGAACCAGTGGTCACGGAGTTGCAGTCCGCTGTCTTACCCGCTTGACTACATATGCATGTGGGCCATCCCGGAGTTGCACCGGGCCTTCCAAAAAAATCGGCGTCCTCCTTCCTAGACGAATTGGCCCATAATAAAAAAATCCGCTTGCCTCATTCAAGGTAAGCGGATTACGAAAACATGTTATTATTCCTATTGCCTGTTATAACTTCATTCTCAGGCATTTATCGAAACAATCAATTCGTCTTTGCTTATCCTTAAATGAGCACGCAAAACCATAGCCCTGCTCGAAAATACATTCGCGCTGTGCTTCATTACGTTCACTATTAAGGCTATAAAAACGAATTATGATTGCCATTTGTTTCCTTTCTGGATCTTCTCGCGATCCGCTATCTTGCTTTTAACTATATCGAACTATAGCATGATATTTATTAGTTGTCATTATACTTGTGGTATAATTTCTTATCTACATACCAAGTCAACTATCTCCTGGCACACATTCATATATTTATCCAACATTTCAATCGACTGATTAACGTCATCTTCTGTCAGACCAATTCTGTTTGAATATTCATTAATAAATTGTAATTCTTCCGTGTCCACTATCCCATCTGCCTTTAATAGCCCGATTGCCTCGAATAATACAATTTTCTTTACTTGCAGAGAGGATTCTGAGAAATACTGTGCAATTTCCTCTAACGAAGCAATCGCGTTGCTCTCTGGCACCTCAATATTCATTTCATCACAATACGACTCAACAATCGCGGTCTCTTCATCAACAACAACTCCATTTGCTTTAGCCGCGTGCCAACAGAGTTCCGCAAATTTCTTCTTTTCTCCATCTGATAAGCCATTTAATAACATAATTTTTCCTCCTAAGCAGCAGTTGAAATCTGCGACAGTAAATCATCTGCTGAGTTAATTGAAGCATCAATTTCCTCTATATTTACCTCATTAATTCCATCTTCATCTGTTTTAAGCACAAGTTTTACCTGGCACATTTTATACAACAAGCCAACTAGTAAACAAGTGTTCTCAACAAACATTCTTTCTTCACCTGTATAATCATTCCAATTTGTTTTCTTCAGATTCGTAATAATATGAACCAATGAGCACATATGTCGTTCGTACTCAGCATTAACTTTATCAAGTGCAGCCTTGAATCTATTAGCATACTTACCGAGTTCTGATAAATATACACATATTTCGTCTACTTCTCGCTCCGTCTTTTTTGCCTGCTCCATAGCCTCATCGGCCTTCTTTGAAAGGGTGCAACCCGTAATATTAAAAATTATCCCTCCAACCAGGATTGCAACGCCTGCAGCTGCTCCTCCTAAAACAGCTGATCCAGCGGCCATACCACCTCCGCCAGCAGCAATAGATCCTCCACCAAGAGCTGCTAAAGTTGCATTAGTTGCAGCAGCTCCACTTAATGAAGCAATTGCTGTTCCTGTTGAAGCCGTTCCTAACGCCATTACCGCCGAGGTAGTCGCACCTGCTGCTGCAAATCCACCTGCAGTACCGGCTGCCGCTCCACTTAATCCTCCAATCAGCACAGCTGCACCAGTTGAAACTTTTTTAATCTCCTCCGGATTATACTTCGGTATTACGACTCCATCCTTGGAATATTCTTTGAATTCCGGTCTTCCCTGGATTTGTTCTAACAAATCCGAAAATCTGTTAAAATCTGCCAAAATCGTCATCTCTTCGACACCAATGGAATCCATTATTTCATTGATAACTGCATTTTCTTTTTCAAATTTGTCAACGGCTGCATGTTGGACTTTTTCTGCGTCTTTAATGGTATTTTTGGCCTTTTTCATCTTCACGCCACCATGTACACCGTTTCCAATACCTGCGGTCGCAGCGATTGCACTTGCCACGATTATTATAACTGGTAAAGCCACAACTATTTCCCCTTTCTGCTATTTAAACACCAAATGATTTGATGTATTATTCATGAACGTATCAAATTCTCCCTCCCATGGGAGTTCAAGTTTTAACTTCCCAAATGCATCCTTGAGGAAAAGATTCATTGAATTCTCATCCTTAATAAATCTCATTTGTTCATAGAATTCTGCATACGTTTGTGTTTCACTATTGTATTTGTCTAAATCAACGTTCTTTAACTCTGTAAGGTATAATTCCAGTGCCTGATTTACTCTTCTAAATGCCTCTACCTGAGCTTCAAAGTCAGCATTAATTCCTATCCTTATGCACACCTCAATTAGCGCCATGTTAATCAGTTTACACCAGCCAACCATATTTATTCTTGAAAAGAAAGCTACAGAGTTACCTCCCGATTTTACTCCTGCATCAACTGCATCAATGGTACATAATGTACCGGTTCCGACCAAAAGCATAACACGCAAGTCCATATATCTACGCATCGGAATACAGTCTTTTATTTCACACTTAAATTGGAATCGTCTTCTCATCGCCCAGGCAAATCGAATGCACAAATCAGTTATAACTACGGGAATGGACTGGGTTATTCCAAATCGTGCATCATACCCATTCTCATATACCTTTATCGCAAGATCTGAAACTGTTCCTTTTTCTCCGTCGATGCTAACATTGCCAAAATTGCACGCATTGAATAGTTCAAAAAAAGGCATTACAATACCTGCTCCACGCCCTTTGCTTGTGGAGCTCCCCGCAAAGTCAGATGCAAGATGTCCAAACCAATTCACAAATCCAAAAAAGATTTTTGAAATAAATGTGTTCCCACGCAACTCAAAATGTGGAGTATCCATTGTCATTAGCCTTCCATCAACAAAAAAAGTAGAGGTTGATGAAAACTGATTTAATATTGAAAAGAAAAGACCTATTACATCTGGCGAATGCCCCAAAGACTTCATATGATGATTATCAGGCGTTAACCCAAAAACCGAACTAGCAGCATCGCCAACACTTTGGTCATAATTCACTTTATATTTTCTTTGTAGCGCAGCGATTGCGTGTGATATATCGTCGGTTTCTTTTGATGCTGGTTTCCACCCAGTGATTTTTGCAAATCCATAAATAGCCTTATTCACTTGCTCATCGGTCCAATTTTGAAGTTTACTATCTCCAGGTGCTCCGACAAGAAAAATATCAATCAAGCCGCCAACCGTTCCACATCCCACAGCGATTAAGTAATCTATCCAATCACACTTGTCATTTGTCGTAAGAAGATTTCTAGTTTCTGTATTGTTTTCTATCATTACTTTCTTCATATCTTTACCGCACAATTCTTTTATAATTGTTTTGATGCTATATTTATATCACTTCCATTGTCCTAAAATACGGTCAGATTAGTCGAACATCCTTTCAACTCTGGATACTGTTGTTTAATCAGATTTACCACAGATTCCAAGGTATCCTTAGGTCCAAGATTCAAATGATATTCTGTGACCATATACCAGGCATCCGCTATCATTTCATCTACAAGCTCCTCATAGGATATTACTTGTTTTCCACTAGTAACATGTGTAACGATTGCTTTAAACCAAAAGAACTTGTAGCATTCACTTGTCTTGTCAAAGAGACGAGCGAGATATTCAATATTCAGTTCTTCAGAATATGGTAATTGCATATTACTCTGCCTTCTCTGTCTTCCTTCTTCTCCGCACCAAAACAAACGCTACTGCTCCGCCAGCCAAAGCAACCACACCAGCAGCCACTGCTACGATGATAATGGTCTGATTTGGTCCTGATGGTTTTGGGGAATCGCTTGCGGTATTGTCCAAAGCTTCCTGGGAGGCGATTGTGGTTTCGGTTTCATTAGGTGCGGTTTGGGCAGGTTTGGTTTCTGTATCCGCGGCCGGTTGCGAGGTTTCTGCATCCGGGTCTACCTGTGTAGTTTGCGGTTCTGTCTCAACATTCGTTAATAAATCGTCCTCGGAAACCAGAGCATAGGTTGAAAAGCGGTCTGTTCCAAAGTCGATGAGATTGCCCTTTTTCTCTACGTCCAAAATTTCTACAACGCCATTGTGAATACGAAGCACATAGTATTTGGAACCATTATTAATCTTTGTGTTCAGCTGTAATTCAAAAGAAACCGTCTGATCCAATTCCGTAATATTGCCAAGGCATTCATCATCCGCGTATACGGAAATGTGTATTTCCATGACTTGGATGCAGTTTAAATTGCGGTCGTTCATGGAATTCTCAATTAATGACTTAACATCGTTATCCAGTTTTCCAAGGTTCACGCCGTTCGTTTCCAGCTTGATACGGATTTTTTTGTTCTCATTTTTTGCCTTCTTGATTTTTTTAGCCAGGTCCTCTGATACACCATTGCC
>JAZUHV010000013.1:0-7109 GCA_045641925.1 Butyrivibrio sp. | reverse complement strand
GCCGTCTTTTTCTGGCAGAGCAGGTGCTTCAGGTGGTGGGCCATACACCGATGAGAGAGGTGACCCGCAAGGGAAATCTGATTTCAACAGACGTGCTTTCGACACGTCAGGATGGTCGCCCAATCGGATCACAGAAGATGGTAATCCTGGATACAAAGACCTGGGAGATTGTGGATGAAATATCCTGAGATTATATGGATGCAAGCGGAGTATAAACTGTGAAACTTTATTTTACCAATAATACAAAAAAACGCAAATTTCTCCTCGAGACAGATTACGAGGAGGACATTTATGATGAGATTGCGTGCTTCTTTGAGGAACATCATTTCCAGCCACATTTTTTAGAAAAAGTGGTGGAAGATGGAGAGACACGCATTCGATTTGAGAGCCAGACAGAATATTTTATCGTGGAGGAATGAAGATTTCCGTGAGTAATTTCCCCTGATGAATCGAACAACAAGTGTAACCAAGTAATTTGAGGGCGCGAATATGTTTCAATCCATAGGAATTTCCAGGCTTCGCATGCAGATTGATGGCGAGGGTGTGACCACGCTGGTGGCTGGTACGGGCTGTCCGCTTCGATGCAAATATTGCCTGAATCCGCAGTGCTTTACACCGGGCTTGCCGACAAAAGCATGGAGTGTGGAGGCACTGATTGATGAACTGAAAATCGATGATTTGTACTTTACTGCGACTGGCGGTGGGGTGACCTTTGGTGGAGGAGAGCCATTATTGCAGGCGGAATTCATTCATGCTTTCCGGGAGAAATGTCCGGCGCATTGGAGAATTGGACTGGAGACCTCGCTGAATGTGCCGACAGAGTCGGTGCGATTGATTGCACAGGATATCGATGAATTCATCGTGGACTGTAAAGATATGCACGCAGAAATTTATGAGGCTTACACTGGAATTTCTAATGAGCGCATGGTAAAGAATCTGACGGAGCTACGGAAGCTTGTGGGGACGGAAAAGATTCATGTGCGCGTACCATTGATTCCGAATTACAACACCGAGGAACTTTGCGATGAATCTGAGGCGATGCTTCGTGCGATGGGCGTGACGAAGGTGGAGCGCTTTACATATGATCAGACGCGCGGGGCAGATAAACTGAAGGCAAAGTCATAGGAGGAAAAGATGCAGGGAAAAGCTAAGTGTAATACCTTGAAGGCGATCCGTAAGGACATTGCCGAAAAGAATGAGATTGAATGGAGCGAGACCGAGTGCCATCATACGGGACCTTGCATGGGTACCTGCCCAAAGTGTGAGGGCGAGGTGCGTCGATTGGAGGCGGAGCTGGAGAAAAAGCGTAGCATGGGAAAGACCGTTGCAGTAGCGGGCGTTTCGGCAGCAGTATTGGCCACGATGACCGCCTGCACGCCAATGGATGTGGTTGATTGGGTGCAAAATCAGTTGAACCCGCAGGTGAATGGTGGCATAGAGATGATTCAGGGTGAGGTTCCGATGGAGACAGAGTCTGACTGCGAGACCTGTGTGCAGGAGTTAGAGGGCGATGTCGTCATTGAGACGGACGGAACGGTTAATGTAAACTAAACTTGCGGCATTTTCCTGAATACGATATACTTACAAAAGACTAATTTTGTAAGGAGATTACACATGAGCGAAGTTATGACAATTGGCAAGTATACCATTTCCGAGCAGGACTTGGATGCTTTTATCGCAGGTCTTTCACAGGAGCAGCAGATGTATGCATCCATCCCTGAATTTCGTGAGCAGGTGAAGGATCATTTGATTGATATTACCTTGTTTGCATTGTACGCAAAGGAATTGGGCTTGGATGAAAAGGACACCTACAAAGCTGCTATGATGAATGCAGAGCGTGACATCGCTGGCCAGATGGCTATGGGCGAACTTTTAGAGGGCATTACAGTTTCTGAGGAAGAGGCTAAGAGCTACTTTGATGCAGCACCAGAGCGATTTGCAAAGGGCCCATCCGCCAGCGCAAAGCACATTTTAGTGGATTCCGAGGAGCGTGCAGCGGAAATTAAGGCAGAAATCGAGAGTGGCGCAAAGACCTTCGAAGAAGCCGCTTTGGAGTATTCTTCCTGCCCTTCTTCTTCTCGTGGCGGAAGTCTTGGAACCTTTGGCCGTGGTCAGATGGTTGCAGAATTTGACGAAGTAGTATTCACCAAGGAATTAAATCAGATTCATGGACCTGTTAAGACTCAGTTCGGCTATCACCTGATTTGGATTGATGAGCGTACCGATGGTGTGGCACCGGATTTTGACAGTGTGAAGGAACAGGTTAGAAGCACTTTAGTTCGTCAGAAGCAGCAGGCTGTTTACAGCGCAAAGGTAAATGAATTAAAGGCAAAGTATTTATAAAAAATCTTAATCAAATCTTAACCGCTATATATCTTTAATCTTAAAATCCCCCCGTATATAATGTGTATGTACGGGGGGATATTTTTCATGATGAATATTTTAATATGTGACGACGAGGCGGATATCGTAAGAGCGCTGACCATTTATTTAAACAATCCGGACTATCATTTGTTTACGGCAAAGGATGGAGTAGAGGCCTGCCAGATTGTGGAAAAAGAGGACATACAGTTGGTGCTGATGGATATCATGATGCCGCGTATGGATGGAATTGCTGCGCTTTCGAAAATTCGTGAAACTTCTAATGTACCAGTGATTTTATTGACTGCGAAAAGTGAGGACACGGACATTGTCCTAGGGTTGAATTTGGGCGCGGACGATTACATCACCAAGCCATTTAATCCTGTGGAAGTGCTGGCGCGTGTGAATTCGCAGCTTAGACGATACACCAGATTGGGCAGTCGCGAGATGGCACCGGAAGTGATGACCATAGGTGGCATTGAACTGGATGATCGTAGCAAACAGGTGACGCTGGATGGTGAGACGGTCGCGTTAACACCAAAGGAGTTTGAAATCCTTAAATTCCTGATGAGTCATGCCGGACGTGTTTACACACCTGCGCAGATTTATGAGGCGGTTTGGAAAGAACCATCGTATGGGATGGATAAGACGGTCACGGTGCACATCCGTCATTTGCGCGAGAAGCTGGAGTATGACCCGGCCAATCCTCGTTACATCAAACTCGTATTTGGACAGGGATATATCATAGAAAAAGGGAGAGAGAAATCATGAATGAAAAGATAAAAGCGTTTCGTGAACGCACCGGTGCTAAGGTTGGCGCTGTGGTGTTAGCGGTAGTATTTTTTCTGTTGGCGGTAGTGTCCTTTGTGGCAGGGTATCAGAGGTACCAGCAAAATTATTTTAGAGATGTGTCCTGTGAGCAAGCAATCCAGAATGAACTAGAGTGGATGATGGTTGGCACTGCCCAACAGGTGTATCGTTTATATAGTTATGGAAATATCCGGTCGGCGCAGACGCTGATGAGTACGTCCGGGCTGGATTATATGGAGGTCGGTAATTGCGTGCTGGGAGATCCCAATTCAGTGCTGGCGTATGTGACGGATATAAACATGTCACAGTCAGGCTATGTTGGAATTACAGCTAAAACCAGTTATGATTGGACCACGAGTTATGGACTTTATGCCAATTGGATTCGAATCGTCTATACCATAGGTTCGGTAGGACCTGTTTCAGCACCGATTTGTCTGCTTCTGATGATTGCGTGCATTGTGTTTTTATGTTTTTCTGCAGGCCACCACGTCGGTGAGGAAGGAATTCGGGTGAGATGGTATGTTCTCGCTCCATGGGCTGCGATGACTGCTCTTTACGCACTCGTTTTCCTTGGATTGATCGGTTTAACCAATCTGGTCATCGAATGGGAGCGCATGGAATACAGCTATATGCCATGGAGTGTTTTGGCCGTCCTCGGTGTTCTGGCACTTTTGGTGCTCATTCACTACTTGATGAACTTTGCCCTTCGTGTTAAGTCCGGAAAGTTCTTCCATTACACATTAATCGGCTATATTGTTCGTGGATTGGTGAAGCTTATTCGCATAATTCCGCTAATTTGGAAGGCAGCATTCGTTTGTCTCATCCTAATCATTGCGAATGTCTTTATTACCACATTGGTTTTGTGGCAAACGTTTTGGATCATTCTGTATTTGTTGGAAATCCTTCTTTTAATACCGGCAATTATTTATGGAGCAATTTTGCTGCGTCGATTAAAGGACGGTGGAAAGAGATTAGCAGATGGCGATTTGACATATCAGACCAGCCTGAAAGGAATGTTCTGGGACTTTAAGGATCATGCAGAGGATTTGAACAGCATTTCGGGTGGCATGGCGCTGGCTGTTGAGGAACGCATGAAGAGCGAGCGCATGAAGACGGAGCTGATTACGAATGTGTCCCATGACATTAAGACTCCATTGACCTCTATCATCAATTATGCAAATTTGATTGCGCAGGAGAACTGTGACAATCCTACCATTACAGAATATGCGTCTGTATTAAAACGTCAGGGGGATCGACTGAAGAAGCTATTAGAGGATATGATAGAGATGTCGAAGGCATCCACCGGTAATTTAGAGGTGCAGGTGGTTCCGTGTGAGGCGGGTATCCTTTTAGAGCAGATTGTGGGAGAGAATGAGGACCGCTTGAAAGCGTCTAATTTGGAACTGATTGTTACTGCACCAAAAGAGCCTATCCGTATCCTTGCAGATGGACGTCGCCTGTGGCGCGTGCTTGATAATCTGATGAATAATATTATCAAGTATTCGCTGCCAGGAACGCGTGTATATGTAGATTTGAATCGGGAGGGTGAGTATGCGGTATATTCTTTTAAGAATATTTCTGCGGAGCCACTGAATATGTCTGAAGAAGAACTGATGGAGCGCTTTACGCGTGCTGATTCTTCCCGTAATACGGAAGGGCATGGACTGGGACTGTCTATCGCGGATAGTCTGGTGCAGCTGCAGCAGGGTAACCTGAAAATAAAGGTCGATGGTGATTTGTTTAAAGCGATTGTGCGCATTCCATTAGCATAATATTTTATGAAAACAAAATCCCAGATGCATCGGGATGTGTTCTTTGTCATACAGACTGGGAATACATTCTGGCATCTGGGATATTTTAGTTTTTAGGTTCAATTTCTGACTCCGCTTCTGTTTCCGGTAATGTGGCGAGTGGAGATGGTGTGAATTTTGAGGTGTTCTCATGGTCCTTATCGAACTCTTCACGTGTTAATAAAAAGTAATTGTCCAAAACCTTTCCGGTGCGGTCCTTTCGGTTCTCATAAAGCGAGGTTGGATCGTCCCAGGTCATATCAATGTAGTACCAGTAATGGTCCTCCAGTTCAACGATGTTCCACATATGATAAACGCCGCGACTGTAGCCGAGTGCGTAATTGCTTGGAATACCAAGCTCTGTCATAAACACGACAAATAAATCCGCATAGCTGTTGCATACACCAAGGCCCTTTTCCAAAGCTACATGAACCGTCTGCGCAGCGTAGGTCCAGTCATAATCTACATTCTTCACAATCCAGTCATGCACAGCACGGATTTTTTCTGTGCGCGTCATTTTCTTCTCTATAATTTCATCGATGATTTCATCAATCTTCATTAAGTCTTCTTCGGCCAGAGGACGAACAATGCGCGGAACATAGTCCGTGGCGGTCATGCCTGCATACCCTACATAGGAGCTGACGGTCGATGCGTAATCGGTCGGGTAGATCGCGCCGATGCTGGCATCCACATAATCTTTATCGTATGGAACGGTAGTTTCGTCTGAATTTGTTCCAGGGTCTGCAGCAGCGGTCTCCTCTGGAGTCGTGACTTCTCCCGATGTTTCCGATGCGGTTATTTCTGCGGGAGTCGGCTCCTCAGAAGTGGTTTCTGCCACAGAGGATTCAGTAGTAGGCTCCGTTGGGAGCGCATAGGTTCTAGTCTCTTCAGTTGGAGCAGATGTTGGCTTTGCGGGCCCATTGAATTGACATCCGCAAGCGGCTCCCGTAATGAGAAGAGAAATCGCAACCGTAAATATTCTTTTTGCAATTGGCTTACAATGCATAAAGTGTCCTCGATGTATGATATGTTAGGCTGATTATAACATGAATGAAAAGGAAATCAAATTTTTTGAACTTTTTTGGAAAAAGTGGTGTATTTGTTCCGTTTTTTACTTTTCAGAGGTAAACAAAAAGGTGTAAGTTTGCTGCATCGAGAAAACAGAAAGAAGGGTTTTGGATGAAAACTGCTACAGTCGCATGCGTCCAGTTTGCTCCACGGTTAGGAGAAAAGGATTACAATTTGACACAGATGGAATATTGGATTGAAAAGGTAATGACAGAGCATCCGAACACTGATGTGATACTGTTTCCAGAGCTCGCGACAAGTGGGTATGATGGTACCCCTGCAACGTTTCAGAAAATGGCGGATATGGCCGGAGGCGGAGAGAGTGCTGAACGTTTGGGTAGAGCTGCTGCACGTTTTCACGTGTATGTGGCGTTTGGGTATCCGGAAGTTGCGGATGGTGTAATGTATAATAGCATGGAGCTATTGGACCGAGAGGGAAAACTAGTCTACAATTATCGTAAAGTGCACCCTTTTGCAGCGGAAAATGTATGGTGCCAGAAGGGCTCTGAGTTCAAAGCAGTAGATACCGATTTTGGCAAAGTTGGTATGATGATTTGCTATGATACGGTATTTCCAGAGGCTGCTAGAACATTGGCATTACAGGGCGCAGAACTGATCTTAATTAGTACAAACTGGGAAAAACCATATTCCTATGATTGGGACTTGGTGACGGCGGCGCGTGCATATGACAATGTAATTCCATTGGCAGCAGCAAATCGTGTGGGACAGGATGTTTCGACTTCCTTTTTTGGCCATTCCATGATTTTGGACCCACTTGGTAGACCTTTAGAAAAAATTGAAGAGGAAATTGAGGGATATGTTTGGCATGAGATAGATTTGGAGATTGCAACGGATTTACGAAATCATTACTATTCGACGTTCCAGGATCGACGTGTGGACACCTATCAAATGGAATAGAAAGAGGCTCGAAGCGATGCTTGTACCGACCCCAAAAAGTTAGACCTAAAAATCTAACGATTGGAGGTCGGTATTTTTATGGCAAAATATCCATATGAGTTTAAGAAACAACTAGTTATGGAGTATCTAGAGGGACAGGGAGGCTTTCTTTTTCTAACTGCT
>JAZUHV010000012.1:0-12105 GCA_045641925.1 Butyrivibrio sp. | reverse complement strand
CCTCTTCGGAGAAGTGGCAATGTGTCTTGCATAAGCAAAGATCAATTTCCTCACCATTATGGCTAAGCTTTGCTGAACGGACGGTTCCTGCTCCTGCATAATGTGTAAAATATCCTGCTCTGTATTTTTCCTGAATCAGGAATGGATAAGATGCATCCTGCACATGCTTGGTACCGATACCAACCGGCCACTCAAGTTTAGCAACATATGGACGAAGGTCGACAATTGCACCACCCTGATCCATATTCACACAGGCACGCATATATGGGTCGCAGTACCAGAAGAGCTGCTTATCAGATCCGTAGAGGATATCTCTCCAAGGTGCGCATTCTGGAACATTGTAATTGCCCGCATTCACGCCCTTCTTTTCTCTATAGTAATCCGCAAACTCCGCCATGGTCATGTCAATCAGTTTGCCCTGCTTCTTTAAATCGCCATAATACTTGCAACCATCAGAATAGGACTTTAAGAGTAATTCGTAAGGCTGTTCCCAGCGTCCCATCTTATTCATCCAGCCCGGTCCGACAAACATCATATTGTAAGCGTAACCATCGTTGTACTTTTCAAGTGCACGGTACTGGTCAATCAAATTATAAAGATATGGATACTCCCAGGTTTTGGTGTCATAAATCATGCCACGTAATACGTTTTGTGGATGTGTTCCGAAGTTAGAGCCATTGCCATCGTAGCAGGCAATCAAATCACGGGATAAGTGAGGAATTGCTACGATACCACTATCCTCAGCTGCATTTGCTGCAGGTGCATGCGTATTCTGCTTACTTGGAATCCATGGTGCCCATGGGCCGCCATCGAATAAGGTATACCAGGAATTATTGCAGGTATGATAAGCTTTAGGGCCCTCCTCCCAGCAGGTGGCAACCGCACACTTTACAGTTGGATAGGTTTCCTTAATATAATTGATCAAATCCGCATCCATATAATAGGAGCCGGTGGATTCTGGATAAAAACCAAATGCATCATAGAACTTTTCAAACACATCGTTTACGATGGCCTTTTTATCTTCCATGGAAAACATCCAAATACAGAAATCCTTGGTCTTATACTTCTCTCTGAACTGCTCGCAAGGAAGTCCAAGTAAGGATAATGCGATTTCATCACCATAAACTTCATGATCCTGCTTTGCCAACGCAACTGCCTCCTCGTTAAACAAGGCTGCGTAGGTCATCTGAATGGTACACTTTAAACCATTTTCATGTGCCAGTCTCTGCTGCGTCTTAAATATGTCAAGAGATTCGGTAATTAAGGCCTTATCTCCGATATCCTCTTCTTTTCCTTGACCAGTTACGGTTGCGGAATATTCCGGTACCATTTCCGGACGATGAATAATGTTAACAACAAACTTATCCATGTTGTTTTTCCTCCATTTTTTTCAAGTGAATGACATGTGATGCGTAATTTGCGCAATCGGTTGTCCTAATTGCATACTAGCACCCGTTCAGGGGGCTTGTCAAATACTATTTTTGTATTTTAATTGTTTTCTAAGGGAAATTAGCGAAGAACCGTGGATTCTTTCAAGGAAATATCGTATCCCAAAAGCATATGACGCTTGTGCTCACGACCCTCAAGAATGTTAATCAGGTTGGCGCAGGCCTCTCTTCCCAGCGCAACAGCATCGAACTGTAGCGCAGTTACAGCGGGCAAATTCGCCTCAAGTTGCGCAGAATTATAAAAACTTGCCAGTTTCATATCCTCCGGTATACGAATTTCCATACGTTTCATGGCATTCAGAGCCATGCAGGCAAGGGAATCGTCCATACAGACAACACACTCCGCCCCCCGCTCTTTCGCAGTTGCAATGATTTCGTCCACACTAATCTGCTTGGAAACATCCAAATAGATGGAATTCTCATCCACCTCCAGGCTCAGTTCTGCAAATGCAGCACGATATCCTGCCAGTCGATTCTGTGTAACAATATAGGTACGGTTACCACCGATTAATACAAATTTACGAAGCCCCTTCATTAATAGCAAAGAGGTCAATTCCTTACAGGCGGTCTTGTGATCATTATCCACATTGACAACATGCTTTAAATCAGAGCTTCCGATGGCAACAAAAGGAACCTTATTTTCCAGGCAATAACGCGCCGGAAGGTCATTTTCCAACGTTCTTGAAAGAATTACGCCATCAATTTTATGGTTTGTTACCGCACGCTCTAGCTGCGTGATATCATTTGCGGTAATCATGGATACCAAAATATCATACTGTGAAGGCGATGCCACCTCTGAAATGCCCATCAGACAATTTTGGAAGAATGGCAGGTCCACCATTTCATAATCTCCCGGCACAACCCAGCCGATATTAAAGGTTTTGGACTGTGCTAACCCCTTTGCGATCGCATTCGGTGTGAAATTATGTTCCTCTATATAATTTAAAACGCGCTCTCTTGTCTCATTTCCTATGCGTCCCTTGCCAGAAATGGCTCTGGATACGGTTGTTTTAGAAACACCTAAAGCTTCTGCTACATCTCCGATTGTCATATCGATTCCTTTCATCCCTTTTACCGTCAAATTACCTCGGCAAAATTTTCTTTGACCATTTGCAGGTGCTGTGCTATAATGACTTTGCGCAAACGGTTGTCCTAATCACATCATAGCAATAGGAACCGTAAACGTCAACCTATATTTTATGAGGTTTATTATGAAAACAGACAAGTTGTTTTATGGCGCCGCCTATTATGATGAATATATGCCTTATGACCGCATCGACGAGGATTTTCGTCTGATGACAGAGGCCGGCATGAATACCATCCGCATCGCAGAATCCACCTGGAGCACCTGGGAACCACAGGACGGCGTATTTGATTTTACGCATCTCCATCACATGCTGGATGCTGCTAATAAATATCATATTCAGGTTATTGTAGGCACGCCGACTTATGCCATCCCTGCATGGCTTGCTAAGAAGCATCCAGAGATTTTGGCAGAAACCCATTGGGGCAAAGAAAAATACGGTCGCCGTCAGAATATGGACATTACCAATCCGGATTATCTGTTCCACGCCGAGCGCATCATTCGTAAATTACTGGAGGAATGTGCCGATCACCCTTGTGTAATCGGATTCCAGATAGACAATGAAACCAGTCCATATGATACCTGTGCACCACACGTTCAGGCTGCTTTCGTAGATTATTTAAAAGAACAGTTCCCAAACATCGATGATTTTAATCAGGAGTTTGGTTTGAATTACTGGAGTAACCGCATCGCCTCCTGGGAAGATTTCCCGGATGTACGCGGTACCATCAACCAGAGTCTGGATGCAGAATTCAAAAAGTTCCAGCGTGGCCTGGTCACTTTTTTCCATAATTGGCAGATTTCCATCATTCGTGAATACAAAAAACCGCACCAGTTTATCACACATAATTTCGACTTTGGCTGGAATGGCTGTATGCATGGCATGAAACTGGATGTAAACCAGTTCGA
This sequence comes from Butyrivibrio sp., assembly GCA_045641925.1. GTDB lineage: Bacteria > Bacillota > Clostridia > Lachnospirales > Lachnospiraceae > Eshraghiella. The sequence goes on along the minus strand of JAZUHV010000012.1, from coordinate 8,664 downwards.
CTGCGCTAAGGAAATGGATGTGGCGGGTTGTGATATTTATCATAAATCTGCAGCAGAATTAAACGGCCAGGAAATCACCCTGGGTGGTGCCATTGCCAGAAGCCTCAAGCAGGGTAACTACCTGGTTTTAGAAACGGAGGCACAGGGGAATCCTGGTTGGCTTCCATACCCAGGGCAGCTTCGTTTGCAGGCCTTTTCACATATTGCCTGTGGAGCCAATGGTGTCAGCTATTGGCACTGGCATTCCCTTCATAATGCCATCGAAACCTATTGGAAGGGCGTCTTAAGTCATAATCTTAAGCCGGGTGCTGCCTATTATGAATGTCAGACCATCGGAAAAGACTTTGCCCGTTTGGGCGATCGCATCGGCAATCTATCTAAAAAATGTAAGGTTGCCATTATGACAAGCAATAATTCCCTGGTTGGCTTAGACGAATTTGAATACATCGAAAAGTTAAAATACAACGACATTCTCACCTGGATTGCCTATTCCCTCCATCGTCTGAATGTAGAATTTGACATTGTTCCGGACAATGCGCCGCAGGAATTATTAAATTCCTATGCAATGCTTGTGATTCCTGCCCTTTATAGTGCGAGCAGAGAAACCATTGCAAATCTGAAAGCCTTCACGGCACAGGGCGGGCATCTGTTCATGACCTTTAAGAGCTGTTTTAGCAATGAGCACATCAAGGTTTATGCTGAGGATCAGCCTTGTGGACTGACCGATGTATTTGGCATGACCTATGACCAGTTCACCATTGCCTCTCCAAGGCTTATCAATACAGCTTTCGATGCAGATGGTGTGCAAGTGACCGATTTTATGGAGTTATTGCTCCCTGCAACGGGCACTGAGGTTTGGGCAATTTATGACCATCCTGCATATAAAGGAACCGCAGCGGTCACCTCTTCCGTTTACGGGAACGGCCGCGCAACCTATATCGGTTGCAAATTCGAAGAGGCTGCTTTGGATCGCTTACTCACAAAGGTATGTGAAAATGCCGGTGTTCTGGACACTGTACTAACCTATCCTCTGGTACGGAAGTGCGGAACGAACGCTTATGGTAATACCATCATTTACTATATGAATTATTCAGATGAACCGCAGACAATTCGTCCGGAAGCCGATGGTACGGAACTACTATCCGGCGAAACAATAACCTCTATGGATAGCTACACCTTAGCTCCATGGAATTTCATTATTTTGGAGGTACACTCATGAAAAAAATCGTTGCAATTGCACTTGCGCTGACACTTGTAGCTGGCATGGCTCTTACCGGTTGCCAAAAGGGTGGTGACAATGAGCCCACAACCGAAGAAAAGGTATATACCCATGACTGGAAAACCGACGTAACCATTACGCCGGAAAAGATTGACAAGGTCGAAACTGCGCTTAATCTTTCCGAGAATATTTATGTAAATCCAATTGATGGCTTATCCGAAGACTTTCTATCCGGCTGTGACATTTCCTCTCTGATTGCCGAAGAGCAGTCCGGCGTCGTTTTCTATAATGAAGCCGGTGAGGAGGCCGATTTATTTGAAATCCTGGCAGAGCACGGCGTAAATTCCGTTCGTCTTCGTGTTTGGAACGACCCATACAACGAAAAAGGCCAGGGCTATGGTGGTGGAAACTGTGACACCGATAAGGCCATCGAAATGGGCAAGCGCGCAACCAAGTACGGACTTCGTGTTATCATCGATTATCATTATTCCGACTTCTGGGCTGACCCTAGTAAGCAGATGGTTCCAAAGGCTTGGGCAGAAATGAATGCAGACGAAAAAGCGGATGCCTGCTTTGATTTTACGATTGGTTCCTTAAGTAAGATTTTGAACGCCGGTGTAGATGTCTGCATGGTTCAAATCGGTAATGAAACCACGACTGGTATTGCCGGTGAAAAGGACTGGTCAAAGATTTGCCTTATCATGAATGCCGGTGCGGCCGCTGTTCGTGCATTGGATCCAAATATCCTGATTGCAATCCATTTCACGAATCCGGAAAAGGAAAATGCCTATACCTGGTTTGCGGACAAGTTGAACACCTATAACGTCGATTACGATGTTTTCGCTTCCTCCTATTACTCCTTATATCACGGCACCTTGCAGAATCTCGAAGAGGTCCTCTCTGCTGTCATAAATAAGTATCACAAAAAGGTTTGGATTGCGGAAATTTCTTATCCATATACCGAAGAAAATGGTGATGAATTTGGCAATTCTGTCGCTACTGGTAATGAAGCCTACACGACCAGTGTACAGGGGCAGGCCAATATGATTCACGATGTTGCAGAGGTAATGGCACATCTTGGAGATGCCGGACTCGGTATCTGCTATTGGGAGCCTGCATGGTTACCTGTTGCTGCCAAGGGATATGATGCACAGTATGTTTTATGGGAGAAATATGGTTCCGGTTGGGCTTCCAGCTATTCGAAGGAATATGATCCAAAGGATGCTGGCAAATACTACGGCGGTTCCTCCTGGGACAATCAGGCACTCTTTGATTTTACAGGACACCCACTTGCATCCTTGTCCACCTTTGCATACTTAAGAAACGGCAACCAGTGTGAGGTAACCGTGGATACCATTCACGATCCTATCTACACGTATAAGGACAATGAAGGCTTCACACAACCAGAAACTGTTACTGCAATTATGACCGATCGTTCCGAAATGGAAGTTCCGATTAAATGGTATCCTAACGGGAATGATTATACTGTTGATGGCGAATACAAATTAGATGGGCTTGTAGAATATGACGGTCAAAAATTCAATATTCACGCAATCGTAAGAATCGTCGACCCATTCTTCTTTGATAGTTCCAATGCTGAAGGCATTGAAAATCTGGCGCAAAACATGAGTTTTGAGGATGAAGATACCTCTATGTGGACCATCACCAAAAGCGATGCCACCGATGAGGCCTACATCATCAAAAAAAGCTCGGACGCATTTGATGGCGACTACTCCTTCCACTTCTACTCTTCCTCCACTCCTGTAGAATGTTGTTGTGAGCAGACCATCACCGGCGTTGCTCCGGGAAATTACATTGTCTCTGCAATTATGGCAGGCGGTGACGCAGGATCATCCACAGAACATGAGGTTAAGCTTTATGCCATTGCGGACGGCCAGACCTATGAGGATACCTCTGCTACACTAACCGGCTGGCAAGAATGGAACTACCCGGTTATCAAAAATGTTTCATCCACCGACGGAACCATTACCATCGGTGTTAGCGTAACATCCCCTGCGGGAAGCTGGGGCAATATTGATTACTTCATATTAACTCCAATGCAATAATGCAAAATGCCTCCGATGCAGCGTACATCGGAGGCATTTTTTATTTTGGCTGTTCCATAATTTCCGTCACAAATCGGGACGGCTCCAGCTTATGATTATATCTGGAGCGTGCATACAATATATGCAATTGTTTCTTCGCACGGGTCATAGCCACATAAAACATACGGCGCTCCTCTTCAATCTGTTCCGGAAATACAGAGCGCTTATGCGGGCATATTTCCTCATTGGCATCTATGATGATAACGGTGTCAAACTCCAGTCCCTTCGAGGAATGCATCGTTGTCAGTGTCAGCGCATCCGCATCCTCCTGTCCCAGTTTTTTTCTATTGGTCTCCTTTAATTCTCTGGTATAATCGCCAATCCAGTCAAACCAGTCTGCAATGCTTTTTATCCCCTTCGTGGTATCCTGTAATTCCTCTGCAATGCTTAAAAGCTCGTTCTTATCCAGCTCATGATCCGCGGCGTAGGTTGTCAGATAATCATCATAGCCCACACCCTTACGAATAAAATTGAGCGCCGCATAAGCAGACATTCCTGACATCCATTTTAAATCCGAGGACAGCTTGTGAATGCGCTCCGCCATCCAGGGCTTTTCTTCATAATATTTTTCCAGTTCCTCCAGATCAATCTCCGCATCAGTCAGATAGTCCCTGCCTATGTACCGAAGCGGCTTATTGGCAATCCGCAAAAAATCTGCACGACTCCTGCCACCAAGCGCTAACGTCAGATAAGCGATAAAATCCTTAGCAATCCAGTGGTCAAAAATATTTGGCATCCCCTCCTTCAATACAAAGGGAAGGTTGTATTCCATCAGTTTTCGCACGAGTGGCTCAGCAACAGAATTGGTTCGAAACAATACTGCAAAATCCTTATAAGCATGCTCTCCACTGTTTACCGACTCTCGCACGAGATTCACAACGCGTTCATATTCCTCCTGCACATTCGGCAGTTCTATAATGCTGACAGTATTCCCTGGTGCATTAGCCGTATGGATATTTTTGGCATATCGCACATGATTGTTTCCAATCACAAGTCCTGCTGCCTTGACAATATTCTCTGTAGAGCGGAAATTCGTGTCCAGAACGATTTTTCGTGTTTCAGGGTAATCTCCTTCAAATCGAAGCATAATCTCTGGTTTTGAGCCTCTGAAGCCATATATACTCTGATCATCATCGCCCACCACAAACAGGTTATCCTGCGGATGCGCCAGCATACGAACCACCTCGTACTGAATCGCATTAATATCCTGAAATTCATCAATCAATATATAAGAATAACGCCGCTGCCATCCAGCCAAAATATCCGGACGTTTTCGCAACAAATCCCTGCACTGTAGCAGCATATCATCAAAATCGACCAGCTTTAATCGTTGCAGGGCGCGTGTATAATAGCGATACACATCCTGAAAGTTCTGGGATGGATATACTGCGGAATGATACGCACAAATGTCCAGTCCTTCCGATTTAACACGGCTGATTTCTCCTGCCAGCTGGTTTAAAAAATCCGTTCCATCCTCTGGTTCCATATGGCATTTCGTTACCGCTTCCATTAGAATTTGTCTTCTAAAATCTTCTTTGATGATATTATCCACCGAATACCCGTATGCCGCGCGCAAAATTCTAAAAAAAACACTATGGAAGGTGCCAAAGGTCACCGGAATGCTTTCTCCCATCAGCGCATCAAAACGCAGCTTCATCTCTGTCGCAGCAGCCTTTGTAAAGGTAATTACCAGTATATTTTCCGGACGCACTTCGCCTTTTTCAAGCAGGTGCTTCACGCGATAGGTTAATACGGTAGTCTTCCCTGAGCCCGGTCCGGCAACCACGATCATCGGACCCTCTCCATGTTCAATTGCCTGTCGTTGTTCTTTGTTAAATCGCATATCGGACCATTCCCAAATAATCTTCTACCATCTTGTCGCATTGAGACATAAAAATCAACCAATCCAAAGAAAATTTCATGTCCAATTTCACGATTTTCTCATAAAAAAAGACCTGCTCCATACAGGTCTTCTCTAACTAACAGGTCCATTCACAAATTGCGGCAATACTTTGATCTTCCTTTATTGCATATAAAAGTTCCGTTCCCTGCTCCTTCTTTACTCTGGATACCGTCAGGGTCTCCCCATAAAAACATTGGGACACAAAGTGTAATTCGAAGGTACGTATCTTATTCGTCTCAAAGTACTCTGGCCCGAAGGCATTCAAAAACAAATCCACATAACGTAAATTATTCATATGATGACTCTTATCCAAATCGGTATACTGCACCACATGGGTGGACAAAGCCTCCAATTCTTCCAAATTCGGCTTTCTGTTCAGTTTTGCAAAGTCTTCCACATCAGTGTCCCTCTCAGGCTCAACCGCGCTCTCAGGGAATTCTACGGCTGATAACGGGCAAAGTCTCTGGGAAGTCAAATCAATCAGGCAGCTTTCTAACCGTCCCTTCGCATAAAGATTTTGCGTTCCTCTGCTAATTTCCAGCAATTGCACTGCCCGCACCTTATTGGCTACCGGAGTCCAGCATTCCATGTGCAAATCGTCCCGAAAGTCTGCCTGCTTGATAATTTCCAGGCGGTACTTCGTATACATCCAGGCAATGCCATACTGCTCCGGGAGCGTGTCATTTCCCTTGTTATATATGTGCATAAAAGACGTTGCCATATCCTGAAAATAGTTCATATAGCCTCGTACGCCGATATAGCCATTGGCCTCAGCATCTCGAAACTGCGGTAAATAATCTTTTATATAAGCCATATTCTTCTCCTTCATACAAAAAACCCGTTCCGACGCATCGGAACGGGTCCATTATATCACTTTTATTTATCATCCTTCAACGGATTACTCAGTTTCTCTCTTCTTAGAAATAACTGCTACACCGCAGCCTGCTGCAGCTACACCAAATACAATTGCAGCAATTACAAAGTCGTTGTTTTGGTCACCTGTAGCAACGTCCTCATCTGCTTCTACTTCCGGCTTCTTTGTCTCGGTTTCCGTTTCCGGCTCAGTATCTGCTTCAACCTCAGGATCTCTGTTAACACTTCTGAAATAGTTCAAAACTAATACATTCTTATTTGCATCTGCCACAGCCACAATGCTATTTACAGCGCCATCAGCCTGTGCATTAAAGGTATACTCATTGCCATTGTAAGATACAACCGTACGACCCTCTGTATCAAAGGCATCACCTGCAAGACACTTTACAAAATCCTCAGAAACGGTTCCATCAAGGGCATATGCAGCACCATTTGTGCTGGTGTAATAATTGTGAACTACGGTATATGCGGTTTCTGCAACCATATCCATCTCAAGGTTGTAGCACCATGCAGTGCTCTGATATGCATTTGCACAGTAAGGACCACTTAAGTGAAGGGTAATATCTGCAGCCTGCACAGCCTCATCGCTCTTAGCAAGACCAGAAAGATTTTCTTCCATTGCATTTTCAAATGCCTTAACACCCTCAGTGTCTGCTCTCATCCAAGCGCCTAATGTGTAATCTGAATAAACACCTGAAACATCCTCGTTATAATTCAGCTTACCAACCTGATCGGAAGGAATTGCGAAGAAAATAGCATTGTAAAAATAATTGTAACCAAAGGTATTCAGTTCATCATTGGTTTCCTTAACGTACTTTATACCATCCAAAACAGAAGCATGTAATTCTGCATCGGTAGCCTGCTCCAGTCTGGTGTAGGATTTGTTAAACTTGTTGTTGATGTAATCTAAATAGAATTCATCCAGATCATCAATGCTCTTATACTTATCGCTCAGACCCTTCTTTTCCCACTGTGCGATGATGTTCGCATCCGAAACAGCTGGGCTGCTGGTTCCAAACAAATCCTTCAGTGCAGAATTTCTATTTCTGTAAATGAACTGATACTCATTAACTGCAGTTCCATCGAATGCAATTCTTTCACCATCTTCTGCGTCATCAAATGCAGAGGATACTTCAAAGGAGTTCTTAACATAGCTGTAAACAAGATCTGATTCGTTCTTAATGAAGATTACAAATTCCTCGTTATCGCCCGGCTGATATTCAACACCTGCACCATAAGTATCCGCATAATACTTGTTCATATCATCAACAATATTCAGGTGAATATCTGCTCCGGTAAAATCAGCAGGGATTGTGTAGGTAAGGTTATAAGTATACTTCCACTCCCTTGTATCATACTTTTCAGCAAAGTCAAAGAGGATTCCCTCTGTGGTAGTTGCGGTTTCCTCAACCTTTTCACTTGTTGCCCACTTAGAGTCGCTGTTATTTGCCTCTGCAGCAAATGCGCTTACCCCCATGCAGCCGATTGCCATCGTACCCGCCAGCACACCAGCCAAAACCTTCTTTAAATTCATCATTCCCAACCTCCATATACTTGAATGTTTTTATCTTATGTTTTCATCCTACTCCACTCACTCTTTATGTGCTATCCCCCATAGTGGGGGTATTTTTAGTTCATTCTCACTATTTTTGGTTCTTTATCTCCCCCTAAATAAAAAAACGGGTTCAATTTCTTGAACCCGTTCCATAAAAATTTATTTAAATAGTTTTTTCTTTTTCTTATCATCTCTGCGTTTGCCATCGTTCATCGCTGCATCGAAAGCAACCAACGCCTCACGCTGAGCAGCATTCAGATGCTCCGGAACCTGCACAACCAAAGTTACATAATGATCTCCGCGCACCTGTGCGTTTCGCAGCGTAGGAACACCTTTGCCCTTTAAGCGAATGCGTGTACCGGTTTGTGTACCCGGCTTAATTTCATATTCCACTTCACCATCAATGGTACGAATACGAAGCATGGTTCCAAGAGTTGCATCTGCAAAGCTGATTGGCTCGGTAGAATAGATTGTATAATCCTCTCTGGTAAATTGTGGATTACCTGATACAGAAACCTGCACCATCAAATCACCGCGCTCACCGCCGCGGATACCCGGCTCTCCCTTGCCACGCAGACGAATGCTCTGTCCATGATCAATGCCAGCCGGAATCGTAACCGAAATCTTCTTACGAGAAGATACATAGCCACTTCCGTAACAGTCCGGACACTTTTCCTTTACAATTTTACCGGTGCCGTTACAATCCGGACAAGGCTGACCGCTCCTGGTCATACCAAACAACGACTGCTGCTGATACACCACCTGGCCCTTGCCGCCACATTTACCACAGGTTACAGGGCTGGTTCCCGGTTTCGCACCGGAACCATTGCAGTGTGGGCACGGATCCTTCAGTGTTAAATCCAGTTCCTTTTCGCAGCCAAAGCAAGCCTCTTCAAAGGTTACACGCACATTCGTACGAATATTATTTCCCTTCATCGGGCCATTATTGGTACGTCTGGAGCCGCCACCGAATAAGCCGCCGAATAAGTCGCCAAAAATATCGCCAAAG
>JAZUHV010000011.1:0-6118 GCA_045641925.1 Butyrivibrio sp. | reverse complement strand
AACTGGATTAGCGTCAATCGTTATGCCAACTATCATCAGGAAGTAAAAAAGACCTTTCTGTGGCCGGCACTCGCCGCAGTCGTTATGGGAGTTGTCATTTGGATTTTTAGAAAACTGATGGGTTTTATTCTCCCAAAAGGTTATTTCATCAATTTGCTAATCGTCCTGATTTGTATGCTTCTCGCCGTTGTAATTTACTTCATAATTATCTTTAAGAGTAAAGCACTTACCTACGAGGATATGCCGGACTTCCCAATGGGTATGCGTATCTACCGCATCGCAAAAAAACTGAAGCTTATGGAATAAGGCACAAAAACCCAGAGGCTTAATGGGTGTAGTCCTGCTTTACTGTCCATGCCTAAAGTCGTATGCTAGTCTGGCAGGTATTCGATAATACAACAGGGGCAGGAAATCAGGAGAACCCGAATCTCCAGCCTTGCGAGATATAGGACAAAACGTGTTGATAGAAGCCTCATCAAACCATTGTAAATAAGGACTTTGAGGAGGGATCTTTCTAGAAATATCATTTTCGGAGGAAGATTAAATGAATCAGGTAAATTGTCCTGTTTGTGGAAATAAATGCATTAAATCTGGGAAGACCAAAGCTGGTTCACAACGATGGCTATGCAAGAAATGTAAATCCTCATTAACACATAAGATTGATAATGATACTAAAAAATTATAGATCTTTTTAGACTGACAGTTCGGAAAAGATTCTCAGACGATTTTGCCAGATGAAGGTAGGACCTTCAGACGAAAAACAGTAAGATTTTGGAATATACGGCCAATGGCCACCTAAGGTGGAAGACTCTCACGATGTTCTTTTTCTAGACGGTATTTATCTTGGACGAGAAGCCTGTGTTTTGATATACTGCAACGAAAATTTGCAAAGGCTCTAAGAAAAGCATGGCCTAAAGCAAAGCATCTGCGTTGCGTATCTTTGCGAGAAGCTGGCTATCGATTTTACCCCGCCTTCAACGAACAATCGAATTGAAGGAGGCGTAAACTCAAGATTAAGAGAAATGTTAAGAATACACAGAGGTCTTTCAGTTGAGCACAGAATAAAAGCGGTTTACTGGTGGTGCTATATGCACTCTCCAGAACCGCTTTCTTTATCTGAAATATTAAAAACTATGCCAACTGACAAAAGCATTGCTGCAATATATCAGAAGATGAATGAGAAACAACGATTAGAAAGAAGCCTTTCGATATAGGGTGATGCCATCGTATGGAGCGATTTCCATAATATGGACAAAATGTATTGTGGCTGGGATTAGCCCTCAACACGTTTTGTTCTATAAGCCAGCCTTGCTTATCTACCGTCTGAATCGCTTAAACCTCACAGTTCAAGTAATTTCCTTTTAGATGGATGAGTTTTGCGGTCCCTTGAATTAAGATTTTTTGTCTTATCGTTATAAACAAAGTTCCTTGAATTCTGATTTGCAGAAAACCAGCGGCTTAGCGAAAAAGCTCCATAATATATTATAAATACGGAAAAATCTAATTAATATTGTAAATTATTCTACCAATATCTGCATGTGCCCGCGCACAGTGTCATAAGGGTACCTTCACAAACAAAGGATATCCCGCCTGAAGAGTAAGAGATGCTTCGAAAGCCAGTCATTGGATCCATAATGTATAAGTATCCAGAAGAAATATTAATTCCATATATGACTACGTTATGATAACCTGTCGTATGCTGGAAAGTCCCCTCTATCGGATAATTATTGCTGATGTTATTTACAATTACGGATTCAGTTGGAATCCGATACTTATACGTGTATAGAAGACTATATGAGTTTATAACATCATCATTATATGATAGCAAAAGCGATTGATTATAGTTAAACATTCCATACCAATTTTGTGCAACTGATAATGCCGTTAGATTTGTTCCATTTTTATAATTTACTATACATGCCGTGGACGCTGCCCAGCATAGATTTTGATAAGGTTTTTGCGTAACATTGGAGACATTACATGAATAATAAATGGCAGCTTTAGATCCGTTATTTGGATAGCTTATTTTTTTATTAAAGTTATATTTGCCAATCAAAATGTCCATATCAAAACATTCTTCCAAGCTAAGATTTGCTCGATTGGTATGTAAAGAAACTTCCTTAATTTTCTGAAGTTTGGTTCCATCATATAAGTAGCATCCGTTTGCATCATAAATAAAAGCAAACTCCGTTCCAGAATCTATAAGGAGTGGCAATTGCTCAATAAATTCTGTAGAAAATTGATATGATACTTCGTCTTCATAAAAGGATTTAATCACCCAACCAATTAATGAATCTTTATATCCTATAGCTATATATTCTGCATTGCATATTAGTCCATCATTGGTATACTCATATGATAAAATTTTCTTTTCTGAATAATATAATTCTCCGAAATCTATGTCCGTTAATCCAATCTGATCTTTTATGCATTCAACTGAGCTAATTGTATTAACAATAGAATCCTCATCACATTTGTCTCTCATATCTGCGCTTACAATTGATAAGGACAATTCCAACGTCATTATCATGGTCAACAATAAAATTAAAATTCTTTTCACTACTTTGCCCCCCAGTTATTTTTTAAATTCAACATACTTATTTTCTAACCACGGTGTCGTTAAAAGGATATATACCGTTGAATCATCATATGGGTCGATATAAATTTCTCCGGTTGCCGAAAAGTTTGAAACAAATTCGCAATCCCCCTTTGGGATACTACCATTCACACGAATGACATCTCCATAATACTTCCAGCTTTCCGGAATCACGATTTCCATATGCTGATATATATTGGCAGCATACATTCCGTCCCAGCCATATATATCCCCGTGAACCATGACTTTTGGGGCGATGTCCCATTGACCTTGCACCATTGAAGTTTCTATGGCATCCGAACTCGAATTTTCCGCCTTACTGAATACAACGAATTCTTGATCCACCCAATCCGTTTTTATAAGAACGTAAATGTTCGCATCCGATTTTGGATCAATGTAAATGTCGCCCGTTGCAGAAAATTTAGAAACAAATTCGCAATCATTCTGTGGCTTTTTTCCATCAACATGAATAAGCTTTCCGACATATTCCCATTCTTTCAAAGCTTCCTTTTGGGGTTCCTGCCAATCATAAGCATACATTCTTGTCCACTCATATAGATTTCCATTCACACAGATAGTTGGGTATATTTTATCTGCCCCAGGTAATAGAGGACCACCAGAATGTGGCAATATATTCGTCAATATATTAAAATGAGGAAATGTATTACCCACAACAATAGCAATAATTGCTATCAATAAAATGCCTGCCATAGCTGGTATCAATTTTTTCAAGAAAGCATAACGAGTTTTCGTTGTTTTTTGATTATCCTTGTATTCATCATTCACTCATAATCCCCCCCAACATCTTCTACAACAAAATTCTTTCCACGGCGATGCAGAACGTAAAGGCTGACTATTTTATCATCATACATTGTGGTCTTTGCAAGATTGTCACACTGCTAGACTTATATTATTTTCTAATAACATTATCAGTTTTCCGTTTCCAAATCTTATTCACCGTCTGGCTTATTTCCATCCTGGCCCTTTCCGGTTACGGAATCGCATGCATCGGATACAGTATTCAATGCAGACTTACCAATTCCGGCAAATGCCTTACCAAGGCCCTTCATGGAGCTTCTCCAGCTACCATCGCTAAATACAGTTCCGTTTTGTCCCTCTGGATTTGGCTCGACTACGGTCTCACCGTTTTCATTCGTTACTGTGTTATCTGGCTCATCGCCCTTTGCCTTTTCCACAACGCGATCTGCGGAGCGTACAAAAGTCTTTCCTACATCTCTCCAAGCATGGCCAAGGCCTGTGCCTGCTTCTTTCCATTCGTCTTTGCTCATGTGTATTACCTCCTTTACATTAAGCGTGGAACAACTTTTCTTCTACTTCATACTTTGGCTCGGAAGTCATCCAGATGCCAAGTTTTCTAAACATAGTATTATCAACCGTAGACAAAATTACGGTTGCGTGTGCATCGCAGCCCTTTAAGAATGGAAGCTGCGCAAGTGCCTTTGCTGCGAGTTCGTTTGATGCCGCAGAGGAAGACAATGCAATCAAAATTTCATCCGTATGTAATCTAGGATTGGTGCTGCCCAAATAACTGGTCTTCAAAGTTTGGATAGGGGTAATAGAATCTGCACTAATCAAGTCAATCTCCTGATCAATTCCTGCAAGCATCTTCAATGCATTGATTAAGCAGGATGCAGAAGCACCCAACAAATCGCCGGTCTTTCCAATCGCTACTCTGCCATCTGGAAGTTCAATCGCAGTTGCAGGAGCACCTGTCTCCTCCTCCTTGCGAAGGGATGCTGCCACTACCGGTCTAACCTCTACAGAGATGCCAGCCTGCTTCATCAGAAGTTCGAGCTTCATCATATCGTCCTTCGTCTCACCATTGGCCTTCTTTTCACAAAGAGCCTTGTAATATCTACGAACGATTTCCTGCTTCGAAGCCTCGCAGCAAATCTCATCATCAATAATGCACTTACCAGCCATATTGACGCCCATATCGGTTGGTGACTTATAAATACTCTCGCCACTAATCATCTCTAACATGGACTTTACAACTGGGAAGATTTCAATATCACGGTTATAGTTGACGGTCATTTCGCCATAAGCTTCCAAGTGGAAGTTATCAATCATGTTTACATCGTACAAATCTGCCGTAGCTGCCTCATACGCAAGGTTTACAGGGTGCTTTAATGGCAAATTCCAAATTGGGAAGGTCTCAAACTTTGCGTAACCAGCCTTTACGCCGCGCTTGTGCTCATGATAGAGCTGAGAAAGACAGGTTGCCATCTTTCCACTACCTGGACCAGGTGCGGTAATAACTACCAATGGTCTGCTGGTTTCAATATAATCATTTTTTCCATAGCCCTCGTCACTCACGATGGTATCCACATCACTTGGATAGCCCGGGATAGAATAATGGCGATAGGACTTAATGCCAAGTGTTTCTAAGCGTTTTTCAAAAGCCAGTGCCTGTGGCTGATCCTTAAAACGGGTCAAACATACACTTCCCACATAAAGGCCCTTGCTCTGGAACGCATCAATCAAACGAAGCACGTCCAAATCGTAGGTGATACCGTAATCGCCACGGACCTTGTTCTTTTCAATATCCTCGGCATTAATAACGATAACCACCTCGGCCTGGTCCTTCAGCTGAAGAAGCATCTGAAGCTTCGAATCCGGCTGGAAGCCCGGCAATACACGAGATGCATGGTAGTCATCAAAAAGCTTTCCTCCAAACTCCAAATAAAGCTTGTTGTCAAACTTCTGAATTCTTTCTCTAATATGCTGTGATTGCATGGATAAGTACTTCGCGTTGTCAAATCCGATTTTCATGATATGCTCCTTAAAACAAAAAATTTTCAATTAGATTATTCTACCACATAGATGGCTCAATCGGTACAAATTTTTCTACAACTGATAATTTGCACCATTCATACGATGCTCGCGCACATAGTGAATAATTAAATCAATTCCCCCTGCAGGAACGCAGAACTTAGGGTTATGTCTTTGGTTTTCATAAATGACGGTATCCAAAGAAAACCACTCCACACCGGATAATTCTTCCTTTTGAAGTGTCAAATTTTCTATCTCCACTGGTTTTGTATAAATGTAGACGAAGGCGATCTCATTATCCACAAAAGGCTTTCCGTGAAAATTGCGCGTGTACTTAATCGGGAAAGTGCCAATAAATTCAAGTTCCTCCTCAGTTGCCTGTATGCCTAGCTCCTCTTCCAATTCACGCATCGCAGATGGTAATGGTTCATCCCCCGCTGTGATATGTCCGGCTGAAGCCGTATCATAACAGCCTGGGAAACAATCCTTGTCATCGGCGCGCTTTTGTAAAAGCACCTCCACATCTGCCTCTGTCTGTCTGAGCACCCAAATGTGCGCAGTGCGATGCAAAGCACCCGTACGATGTGCCTCGCTTCGTTCAATGACCTCTCCGGTCGGTATTCCTTTGCCATCAACAATATCAAAATATTCCATGAGATGATTGTAGCAAAGCCGCAAAAAATAACAAGATATTATTTGTTCCTTTCTTAAAAAAGTAGAAAAAAAATC
>JAZUHV010000010.1:0-3427 GCA_045641925.1 Butyrivibrio sp. | reverse complement strand
AATGGAACGGATGCCTGAGAGTTACGCTGTGCGAGCTCTAAGGAGGTTCCCTTCAAATCTAAGTATGGCTGCTGATACTGGCCCATACCATAAATCTTCTCGCCTGGGTTTTCATCGAACTTTAAGTTCAGGGAATAATCGCTTCCGCCAATCACACCCTTCCATTCGCGGTGAATGAGCTTCAGACAACGGCTTCCTTCGGAAATGGTTCCGTCGTAAGAACGATAGTATTCACGAAGAATCAACTGATCATCCTTAAAGAAGGAGAGGATACCCTGGAAGTTAACCTCACATTTGATTCTTCCGTTTGTGATAGAAGCATATTCGTAATCACTGGTGCCGTAACCATTGCGGTATGGCTTTTTATAGAATTCTACTTTGCCCTGAGTAGTGCTAACCGGCTCACTTAATGCCCAGTTGTTCTCAGTAAAATTTGGGAACATGGTTGCACGAACGCGGAATGCGTCCTGACCCCATGCTTCAATGCGGACGGTCTCGCCCTGACGCTTAAATACCAATGCGCCATTGTCATTAATAAACTGCATGAATTGGTCCTCCGTTGAGATGATCTTTTCTGAATATGATACTGCGAAATACGCAATAATATCATCGTATCCCCATTATATGGGAAAGTTTTCTTAAATAATACCCGATTTTTTGGATATGATTGCATACATTTTTAAACTGATTCCTTATCTTCAATTTTGAAATGCTCTGTGATAAGATAATCGTATGAAAACATTCTTTGAGGAAATCAAAAACCGAATTGCTGCTAATTTGCGCCATCGGACGATGCGAGCACAGCTGGTAGCCACTTACTTTTTAGCGGTGTTCACACCGCTTGTTTTGGTGAGCGTAATCCTGATTTCCTTCACGGTGAATCGAATGACCACCTACCAGCAGGACCTGACCGATGCCAATAACAGGATGGTTAAGTCCATGATTTACGAAATTACTGGTCAGATTCTGAACATTTCTGA
Source organism: Butyrivibrio sp. (assembly GCA_045641925.1). Classification (GTDB taxonomy): domain Bacteria; phylum Bacillota; class Clostridia; order Lachnospirales; family Lachnospiraceae; genus Eshraghiella. The sequence goes on along the minus strand of JAZUHV010000010.1, from coordinate 2,447 downwards.
GGAAGTCATTGAAAATGAAACAGTTTTGAATGTCCTTTCCGAACAGACACCTGCTCCGGAAAAATTGAAAAACGTGAATGCAGTATTGGATACGCTGACGCGTTCTTATCTCAGTATCGAATCCGTTAATATCTATTACGATGGTGTGGGCGTTGAAGAGTACACACATTTAAAATCGTCCTTCTCTGTCATGAAGGAGGATTGGTTCCGAACAGCGGGCAATCAGTATAGTGGAAACTGGGTTGCCTTAAAAACGCAGGATGAATACGGAAATGAGTATTGGAATATCGCAATGGCGCGTCAGATTCCTTTGTACGGAACCAGTCGTAAGGCGGTTTTAGTGGTTTCTGTCAGTGCCAATTATCTGGATACACGTATTATCGAGGACAATTATATTACGGTTCTCAGTTTGGAAAAGAATGTCGTTGGATATTCCTCTAATCGTGCGGACTGGGGTCGGAGGACTTTGTTTAAATACCCGACAGACGATCCGTATTATGCGAGACGTGGCAAGGTCCAGTATTACGAAACCAGTTATCTGGGATCGGTTTCATCCCTGAAACCATCCAGAACGGATTCGATTATTCGAATCACGGTTTTATCCAAGAATGCGACGAACACTGTGACGCAAACGGCCTTTGCAATGGCCCTGATTATCATGCTGGCATTGCTTTTGCCGGCAATCATTATGACGTATTTCACCCGCGATCTGGTGCATCAGGTGTCCACACTTCGAGACGAGATGAACCGCGCGAGTCAGGAGCAATATGACCTGCAGGGGTTTGAAGGCTGTCATGAGCTGACGCAGGCTTATGACGATTTGCAGACGCTGATTGAGCACATTCAGGACCGTGATGCACGTATGTACCGGAATGAGATTGTGGAGCAGAAGCTTTTGAATGAGCAGCAGAAGATGGAATTTAAGATGCTCGCAAGCCAGATTAATCCGCACTTTTTATATAACACTTTGGAAATGATTCGTATGAAGGCTCTGGCGGTGGGCGATAAAGAAACCGCGACAGCCATCAAACTTTTGGGGCAGTCTATGCGCTATGTGTTGGACAATACTGGAACAGAATTTACCACACTTGCAAAGGAACTGAAACATATCGAAACCTATCTTCAGATTCAGCGCCTGCGCTTCGGTGATCGCGTAAATTATTTTCTGATGGTGGACGAGGGAATCGATTTGGATACCATTCCGGTGCTACCGCTCTTATTGCAGCCGATTGTAGAAAACGCGGTGCTTCATGGCTTAGAAGAGGTGGAGAGTGGTGGCCGCATTGAGGTCCATATTCACAAGGAAACCTACAATTCTCTCTGCATAGACATTTCAGATAATGGATGCGGAATGGATGAAGATACGTTAGAGAATATGCGAAAGAATTTGGACGTAGGACATATCAGTGACCGCTTCGGAATTGGCTTATATAATATCAACCGTCGACTTCGTATCAATTACGGAGAGGGCTATGGCGTAACCATAGACAGTGAAGAGGGCGTGGGAACGAAGGTTTCCTGCCGTCTGCGTATGAATCCAGGGTTGGACAATCGACCGGGAAGATAAGGAGGATGTATGAATCGTAAGAGCCTGCAGGTAGAGGATTTGATGCAATGCAGAGAATGGATTGGAAAAAATGTGACGGAAACGGGCGTTTCCATTGACACACATGACTTCGTTCTGGGTTTGGACGGGATGCTGTGGGGAAAACGCGTAAAGGGATGGCTGTCTACGGATTATAAGCATATTGTGGAAGAAATTCGTGCTAAGATAAGTGGGACTTCCTTTAGAGAACTCTACCAGTTTTTGCAGAAGGAATATGGCGGTGCGGCAGATAGTTATATGGAACCGTATGTAGAATCACAGGGAGGCGCCATTAGCGGATTTGTTTTTGAAGATGGTAAGTTTACCATCACCCTTGAGCAGGCGTCCAAACTGGATTATGTTTCGATAATCTTTCGGCTAAATCCGAATCCGTCCCGTAAGGAAAGCCTACAACTGATTGAAAATCAAAATTCGCGTATTTATCGATGCCGAAAGAATCCGTTACAGTATCAGATGCAATCCTTTGAGGATGGTATTTTGCATTTTACGGTTACCAATACGACCGACCGGGAGCTGGTGTCACAGGGAATCCGCTTTTTTGCAAAGGATGCAGCATCGGATGGGTACTGCGAATGTCGGGACATGAAAATGGGCTTTTTTGCTCCGAAGCCGGAAGAAATCCATATTCCGGCAATGAGTACGCTTGCGCTGGAATTTGATTTAAAGGAAAAAGGAAAGATTACAGCCGGGGACTACCTGATAAAAATTTGTGATTATAATGGCTATTTTTCATTAATTGATTATGCGGTCCTGGCGGAGGAATCGCTTGTGGAAATTTTGCCGGAGGACTCCCTGCTTATTGGTCGTTACGAAGGAAAAAATGCTACGCTAGTTGTAGAGG
>JAZUHV010000009.1:0-22224 GCA_045641925.1 Butyrivibrio sp. | reverse complement strand
AAACGAGACGACCGAAGTCGTCTCGTAAAAAAGTCTAACTTTGAGGGGTCACCTCAATCATGCGCACCTTTTTTTAGAAGAAATTATAAAAATGATTTACACATTTGCGAAAGCCTGATCCAAATCGGCAATGATATCATCAATGTGCTCAGTTCCGATGGATAAACGGATGGTGCTACGGCTAATTCCTACATCCTGTAATTCTTCATCCGTCAACTGAGAATGTGTGGTCGTTGCAGGATGAATTACAAGAGATTTTACATCTGCCACATTAGCTAACAGAGAGAATATCTTTAAGCTGTCAATAAACTTAAATGCTTCTGCCTGGCCACCCTGAATTTCAAAGGTAAAGATAGAACCACCACCATTTGGAAAATACTTCTCATATAAAGCATGGTCTGGATGATCGGCTAAGGATGGATGATTCACCTTTGCAACCTTAGGCTGCTTCTGAAGGTACTCAATAACCTTCTTCGTATTCTCTGCGTGACGCTCCAAGCGTAAGCTCAATGTTTCTGTTCCCTGTAACAACAAGAATGCTGCAAATGGAGAAATCGTAGCGCCCTCATCTCTTAAAAGAATGGCACGAATATAGGTTACAAAAGCGGCTGCGCCTGCAGCATCGGTAAATCTTACACCATGGTAGCTTGGGTTTGGTTCAGAGATCCAAGGATACTTGCCAGAGCCTGCCCAATTGAACTTACCACTATCCACAATGACACCACCAAGGGTTGTTCCATGTCCACCAATGAACTTTGTGGCAGAATGAATCACAATATCCGCGCCGTGCTCAATTGGACGAATCAGAAAAGGCGTACCAAAGGTGTTATCAATTACCAATGGAAGACCATTTTCATGTGCCAATGCGGCAAGTGCATCGATATCTGGAATATCAGAGTTCGGATTACCAAGTGTCTCAATATAAATTGCCTTGGTATTTGGCTGAATCGCAGCCTTCACTTCCTCAAGGTTATGAACATCCACGAAAGAAGCGGTAATGCCGTACAAAGGCAATGTGTGCGCCAAAAGGTTACTGGTACCACCATAGATGGTCTTCTGTGCCACGATGTGTTCGCCCTGCTTTGCAAGAGCCTGAATAACGTAAGTAATGGCTGCTGCACCAGAAGCCACTGCTAATCCGGCCACACCACCTTCCAGGGCTGCAATTCTTTCTTCAAATACTCCCTGAGTGGAATTGGTCAAACGTCCATAAATGTTACCGGCATCTGCAAGGCCAAATCTTGCTGCGGCATGCTCGCTGTTATGGAATACATAAGAAGTGGTAGCATAAATTGGTACTGCGCGGGAATCGGTAACTGGATCTGCCTGTTCCTGTCCTACATGAAGCTGAAGTGTTTCGAATTTATAATTATTGCTCATAGTTTTAATCTCCTTTAGTTTGAAAAATAGTATAAAAAAAGCGGGGTTCTTACGAAGCTCCCGGACAAATGGCTTTTCTATAAATATGTGATAGTGAAATGCAGACTAATAAATCGAATGCACCAAGCCATATAAAGATGCCCGGGAGAACAACATTCGGCTACACATGACATATGCGGTTGAGCGGATAATCTTGTTCATTGCACTCTCTCCTTTCAAAGCGTTTGCTTATCTGATAGTTGCATCATATACCCTTTTCTCTACAATGTCAATAGGTTTACTAGGAATTGAACCAAAAATTTTACGCATCAAAAAAGCGGGGCTTTTGCCCCGCTTTTCATGATCTTTTAGAAATCAAACCAGCTGTCCCAGTCATCCCAGTTATAATCCCCGAACCAGTCATCGTAGGAACCATCGCCATCAGACCAATTCTCATACCAGTCATCGGCATTGTCATACCAATTGCCATCTCCCGGATCATAATAACCATAGTCATCATCATAGAACCAGTTGTCATCGCCAAACCAGTAATCATAATCAAATGAATTCCAAAACTCATCATACCAGTTATCATCAAAATAATCTGAGTAGTCCCAATCAGCCCAATCCCAGTTGTCATCATCCCAATAGGAATCATCATCCGAGAAGTCCCAATCGTCCCAATTGAAATCATCATCAAAATCATCCCAGCCATCCCAGGTATCGTTCCAGTCATCATAGTCAAAGAAGGAGGTGGAACCGCTCACACCGACAAATTTCTCCAACCAGGTGACGTATTCTGCTTCAAAACCACAGTTCTTAAAGATGGTGGACATGCTCTTATAAAAATTACTATCGCTATATGGAAGGGTTACAGACAGACCTGTCATCGTGGTTTCATCCGCAGTTTCGCGATAATAAACCAGTGAATTATTCAATGCAGATTCTAAGGCCGCCGACCCGCTTGCATTCACGGACTGTGCCAAAGCCATCATATCTGTTACAAAATAATCCTCCAACGAATAATTGTCAGAGCGTACTGCTCTTGTACCACCCTGTTTAATGGTACTGAAATTCATGGAAAGTAAAGTTGATTCATTAGCATAAGCAAATTCCTTCCAGGTGGTATAAAGAACCTTAACCATGGATTCATCAATACAAGCCAAAGTGGATGAACCACCCGCCTGGGAATCCTTCTCATTTGCTGAAACCATATCATCAATTACGATTTTAGCCAATTTTTCGGTATTAATGGAAGGATCCTTGGCCAATTCGCTTAACCAGCCAGTGTAACTCCAGCCTATACCGGTTTCGAACTCTTCTGAAAGAATGCTGTAATCACATACATCATAGAAAGCCATACAGGTTTCCAGACTGGACATAATACAGCAGTCCATACCGATGAAGTCGAACTTCACACCGGAATTATTAATAGCAAGCTGCATCTCATCCAATGTCAATGCTGCACTGGAATCAGAGTTCCATTCATCATAACCGAAGCCATAAACCGGGCCACCGCCATGATTCCAAAATACTAAGATATATCGATCCGCAGGATAATTCTTTTCACCCCACTGAATAAAATCCAATAAAGTCGCAGCCTGTGTACAATCCAACTGCTTTAAGGAATCGTCCACCAATGTCAGACCATTATCGCCCACCAAAAAACGCTGGGTCTTAGACGAAGAAATACCATACTTGGAATTCCATTTTTTGGTGCCCATGGTTTGAACGACCACATTTACCGCGTCACTATGTGTCGCTGCCACCATCTCCGACAAATCAATGGTTGCCTCGCTGTCATCAGACTCCAAATTGGAGCCATTCATATATACCAGAACCGTCGCAGACTTTGCATTGTCCGTATTGGTCAGCTTGTCGCGGACCATAGCATCAGAAAACAAGCCACTGGCACTCGCGCTGGACTGATTGCCGGTTGCTATTGAATTAAAGCTTCCACCGTTCCCATTATGACCGGTATCATCCTGGGTTGGTGCCTGTGTATTTCCCTGTGAAGAAGATGCACTCGTTGGGTCATCATCTAACAACGCACGGGAAATCAAGGACATACAGCCCGTCATTTGTACTGCCATTCCGACTGCCAGCACACAGACAATTCCCTTACGAATCCAATTTTTCAGTTTCATTCATTTCCTCCTTTTTGAATACCCTGTATCAGTTACGTGCCTTACGAAACAATTTATAGAAATTATAACGAATAAACATTAAAAGGATGCCAGTCAAAACCACCATCACTGCCAATGGAAATACCGGAAGCACATTGCTCAGTAAAACAGCCAACCCCGTATAAATGCCTCCGCGCAATACGCGTGACCAGAATACAAAGGTAGAATCCTTATATTTGACATTGCAAAATACCAAATTTTCCAAAACAATACAAAGGGCGGTACATACCAAAGCAATGCCGGGTACCAGAATAAAGCAGTTTTCGTAGCCGTTAATAATGGTTACAACAATCATGGCAATCATAAACAATGCTGATGAAATCAAAGCACTTCTCGCCGAGGTAAATAAGCTGCGGTAAATACGAAGCGTATCACGCAATGGGTCAAAATGCGAGCTCTTATTATCATCAATATAAACCGTTTCAATTTCCACGGTATCAATTTTTATATGCTGCTTGTCCGCATAATATAAAAAATTTAACTCATAATCATAGCGGTTCCCTGCAACCTTCGTGAGCCATGCAATGTGCTCCTTTGCAAAACCGCGTAAACCGGACTGGTTGTCACAAAAATAATGTCCGGTTGCAATCGTGTATACCCAACGGGACAGCATATTGCCCATGCGGGAGGTCGTCGGGATGTTTCCCTTCAGACTGCGGGTAGTCAATACCATCGAAGAGCCTGCTTCCATCGCATCGCGTACCTTTAAAATATCTGGAACAGTGTGCTGGCCATCCGCATCCGCGGTAATAAAATGCGTGCACTCCGGATAGAAATTTAAGAGTTCACTCATACCATGCTTCAGGGCGCTTCCCTTTCCCTCATTTTGTGGGGAATGATACACCTTGACCATATCTGGATTACGGCGAATTGCCTCTTCGAACACCGGTAAAAATTCCTCTCCGCTTCCATCGTCCACAATCAGAATTGGAAGTCCGGCCTCCGTCAGTTTCTCCGCTAACGCTATCATTTTTTCGTCCGGTTTATAAGCCGGAATAAGCATCACAATTGAACCTGGCATAATGCGTTCCTTTCATTGACAGAAAACCTTCTGTCGAAGTAAAATGATACTATATACTTTGAAGAAGGTCAACCAATGTTATATGAACCATCTTACGAATTTCATCTGCTAACAGAGGAAGCTTACCCCGCAAAAATCCTGCAAATTGATGAGGATTTTAGGAAGTATGCTACTACGGGGCAGTTTACCCTGAAAAATGGTTTGCAGTTGGCCTATAGTTATATCCTCACGAAGGATGCAGTCGGCACAGTCATCCTCCTGCATGGTTATACGGAATTTTACCAAAAATATACAGAAATAGCCTGGTATTTCCTGAATCAGGGTTATAATGTATTTACCTATGACCAGCGCGGCCATGGTTATTCCTCCCGCGAGGTGGAAGATTTATCTCTGGCCTATATTCATTCCTATGAAGACTATGCCAAGGATTTATCAGAATTCATCGATGGACTGGTAGAAATTGTAGCACCTATGTTACCTATAAACCTGTATAGTCATTCTATGGGGGGTGCTATTGCTCTGTTATATATGCAGACCCATCCGAGCCGCATACAACGGGCTATTTTGTCCTCACCTATGATTGTACCATATACGGACCACGTACCGCGGCCTATCGTCCGTAGTATTATTAAAAATGATATCCGAAAAAAAGGAGAAAAAGCACGTTTTCGGTTTGCCGGGACCTTCAATCCAAATCCGAAATACGAACGGTCCCATGATCGCAGTTATGAACGTTTTATCCGTAACCTAAACCTCCGTATAGAGGACGTGCATTATCAAAACTCCTCTTCCACCAATGGATGGATGTTAGCAACCATCGACATCCCAAAGAAATTGCTGAATACCAAAAAAAATGCAGCAATTACCTCAGAGATATTCATTTTATCCGGTGGCTTAGATCATGTCGTAAAGACGCGCTACCACAAAAAAGTGGCAAAGCAGCTTCCGAAAGCCAAGCAGATTCTGTTCCCGGAGGCACGCCACTCCATCTATTCCGCAGATGATATGCACCTGATACAATATTACAATTTAATGTTTGGATTCATGAAAGATGGTCTTTCATCCATCCACTAGCAGCAAGGGCCTATGCCCGAGAGGTTTCTAATATGTACCAAGAATACAAATTAATCGGATTTTGCATTTCCAAGCTTCACGAAAAATCAAATCGAGGGCTGGTCGAGGCAATCAATAACGCCCTTGTACCTTTAGGCTATCGTCTTTTGATTTTTCATACCAGCACGGACCTATATCGCAGTTCCTTAAATGATTCTGCCGAGCGTACCATCTTTGATTTGATTCCATATGAAAATCTGGATGGATTGATTATTCACGATGAATCCTTCTTCGATAAATGGGCAATTCAGTGCGTAATCAACAAAGCCCAGTCTTATCATTTGCCGGTATTAAACATTGGTGCAAAAAAGGAAGGCTGCTATAACATCCTGTTCCAGGAGGACGAGGGCTTCGCTGAGGTCGTACGTCATCTGATTGAAGTGCATGGAAAGAAAAATATTTATATGATTGGCGGTTACAAGGGAAATTATTTCTGCGATAACCGTGAAAGAATCTTTTGTGAAGTCATGGCGGAGCATAATCTTCCATGTCCGGCGGAGCACATCTTCTATGGTAACTTATGGGAAACCCCGACGGTTGCCGCTACGGAGGAAATCCTCAAAGAGAATCCGCTCCCAGAAGCAATTGTCTGCGTAAACGATTTTACTGCGCTGACCGTCAGCGATACCTTACGCGCACATAACATTCGCATTCCGGACGATATCCTGATTACCGGTTTTGATGGTATGGATGAAGCAAAATACGCATGGCCTTCCATCACCACCTGCAAATGTGATTATAACGAAGTGGCCCGCGTCATTGCTGAAATATTGACTAATATTGAAAAAATGACCACAACCGCGAGCATTATTCGTGTTCCATATCAGCAGATTCACGCCTCCTCCTGCGGATGCGGAAAGGATTTGCCATTCTCCGATGTCGGCGGTATGCTACGTGCTTCCGAATCCCGTCTCAGCGGTTATATTGATTTTGAGGGCCATCTTTATGAACTGGCCGACAAACTCGTGCTGTGTCAGGACCGTAATGAACAGGTTGGTTATCTGTCCGAGCTTCGCGTTTCTGACATGATGATTTTATTAAATGATGACTTCTATGATGTCAGCATTAATCCGGTAGAGTTACATCGTGAGGATCCATACAACGAAAAGCTTTTTGTAGTTTATGAAAGCAATGTTATGAATCCAGAAGTTGGCCGATACGTTTCACCAAACGATTTAATTCCTAATATGGACGAGCTGTTAGACCGCGGTGTACCGCTTGTCCTTAACGCGCTTTCCTATTTGGGCAATACTCTTGGTTATGTATGCTTCTACTGTGAGCCATTACAGGCAAATTACTGCCACCTGGTTCAGTATGTCACCATGTTAAACCAGGCATTTGGAGGAGCTAAAAACTTCCAGTATTTGCAGCATGTAGCCGAAAATATGGAAACTCTTTCCGAAGAGGATTTTATGACCGGCTTGAACAATCGTAAGGGCTTCTTTAAGAAATTGCCTGGCTTCTTAACCGATTGTACCAGCGAACCAATCGTCCTGTACTCCATTGATTTGGATGGTCTAAAATATATCAATGATACCTACGGGCATACTGCCGGGGACGTTGCGATTAAGATGGTAGCGGATGCCATCGAGCGCCTCTCCGTACGTCATGCACTCTCTGCGCGATTCGGTGGTGACGAATTTATTCTTGTCATCAGTAAGGAATCCAATATAGAGCCGGATGATATTATCGCAAGTATCCAAACTAATCTTTTGCAGGAGCAGATTAGCAATGACCTTCTTTATGATGTCACCGCAAGTATTGGTTATGTCGTTTCCGATGCAAAATCCTTTAACTTTGAGGAAATCAGCAAGGAAGCCGATGCTAGGATGTATATTATCAAGCAAAGCAAACCACATCACAGATAATAAAAAAACGCACCATTCGGTGCGTTTTTTTATCGAATACGATCTGCCATCGTATAAAAATCATAATACATTCCCTTTAAAGCCATCAGCTCGTCATGGTTTCCTTCCTCCGTAATGCCATCATCTGTCAAAACCAGGATACGGTCCGCATTTTTAATGGACGATAATCGGTGGGCGATTGTAATACAGGTGCGCCCCTCTGCCAATGCGTGAAGGGATTGTGCTACCACAAACTCGCTCTCATTATCCAGCGCAGAGGTTGCTTCATCCAAAATCATAATCGGCGGATTCTTTAAGAACACGCGTGCAATCGAAATTCGCTGTTTCTGGCCTCCGGAGAGTTTAACCCCACGTTCTCCCACATAAGTGTCATAACCGTCTTTTAACTGCAAAATAAACTCTTCTGCGCCCGCTTTACGCGCTGCTTCCATGGCTTCTTCGCGACTCGCCTTCGGATTACCATATAAAATGTTCTCCATAACAGTTCCAGAGAACAAATATACATCCTGCTGAACAATTCCGATGTTGCTGCGCAAGCTCTTTAAGGTGTACTGATGGATGTTCGTTCCATCAATGCGAATCTCTCCACTATCAATATCATAAAAACGAGGAATTAAATTACAAAGGGTGGTCTTACCACCACCGGATGGTCCAACAATGGCTAACTGTTCACCCGGATGCACGACCAGATTCAAATCTCTAAAAACAGTGTTATGATCATCGGCATAAGCAAAGCCAACATGGTCAAACACAATCTCGCCCTGCGGTGTTGGCATTTCCACAGCACCTTCCTCATCGAAAATCTCGATGTCCGCATCCATAATCTCCAGGAATCGTTCAATTCCGGTCATACCGCGCTGAAACTGCTCTGCAAATTCGATAATGCGTCGAATGGTTGCAATCATTGTAGAAACGTACATAATGTATGCCACCAGATCCCCCGGTGCAATCCACTTTTTTACAATAGCAATACCGCCACCAACCAAAACCACCAGATACATCAGGCCATCAAAGCCTCTGGTTGCCGTAGCAAAGGTCGCCATGTAACGATAGGTTTCTTTTTTGATATCAAAAAACTTCTGATTGCCCTTCTCAAACTTCGAAACCTCTTCGTCCTCGTTTGTGAAGGCTTTTACAACCTTCTGGCCCAGTAAACTGTCTTCAATCTGTGCATTCAGTTCGCCAATCTGTACACGCTGCTTGGCAAACGCCTTACGGCTTCTGCGATTCAGCTTGATGCAGACAAATGCCATGACTGGTACAATTGCAAACAGTGCAACTGTCAAAATCCAATTAATGCGTATCAGAATAATAAAGGAAATCAGAATTTTTACGCCGGCAATGAAGAACTCTTCTGGACAATGGTGTGCAAATTCTGTGACCTCAAACAAATCGTTCGTAATTCGCCCCATAATCTGGCCAACCTTCGTATTGTTATAATACGTGTTGGAAAGCTGCTGCAGGTGTGCATATGCCTTTCTACGCATGTCGGTCTCGATTGCAGCGCCCATAACATGACCCATATCTGCCATAAAATAGTTTGCCATACAGTCGACTACACGAAGGCCCATATAAATCAGTCCCATCTGCACGACCATCGCAACTGTCAGGCTGGCCAAATCATTAATTGCCGTGTTTGTAATGGTACGAATAATCATCGGCAATACCAGCTCACATACAGTCGTTAAACCAGCACAGGCCAGGTCGGCAATTACGATACCGACATGGCCCTTGTAATACGGTGTAAATCTTTTGATTAATGTTCCGGTTGAATACATAGTTCTCACCCTAAATGAATATTCTGTAAAAATGGCACATAGGTGTGCAGTACTTCCCAAATAATCGGCACAAGAAGTGCTGGGAGGAAATTGCCCACACGAATTTTCTTTCCAAAGGTCAGATTAATGCCTACACAAAAGATCAATACATTGCCCACCAGACAAAGCTCGGCAATGATTGTCTCACTGATAAACGGCGCGATCACCACCGCCAACAATGTAATCAAACCCTGATATACCAGAATCGGAAGCGCGGAAAACATAACGCCGAGGCCCATTGCAGAGGCCATAACCATCACAATAATAAAGTCCAAAAGAGCTTTGGTGAACAACATACTATGGTCACCGGTTAAGCCATCCTGCAGGGAGCCGACAATCGCCATTGCGCCGATACAAATCACTAAGGATGCAGAAACGAAGCCTTCAACGAAGGTGGAGTCATTCTTTCTTTTCACCGCAGTCTGAATGCGCCCTCCGAGTGCATCCATGTGCTTCTCAATATTAATCAGCTCACCAATGATGCCGCCAATTACCAGCGAAAGAATCAAAAGCAGGGTACCATTTGCACTTAGTGAACCGTCCTCATTCACAGAAATCATGCGCACCAGAGTGCCGGAGACGCCGATAAACATGGTGGCAATGCCACAGGCCTTTGTCAGACCATCCTTCACCTGTTCCTTGATTCCGCCCTTAATGAGCATTCCGATTCCGCTTCCCGCAATGACTGCGAGTGTATTTACAATTGTACCCAGTCCCTTCATGTCAGCTTCCTAAACGCTTACTGCAAAGCGTCCTTCATACTCTTCACAAATTCTTTGACGTACGGAACCGCTTCTCTTCCATGCTCCGCACAAATCTTCACAATCGCAGAACCAACGATAACGCCGTCCGCATACTGTGCCATCTTCTTAGCAGTTTCCGGATTAGAAATACCAAATCCAACCGCTGCCGGAATTTCCTTTGCTTTCTTCACAAGCTGTACCATCTCGCCGATATCCGTGGTAATTTCGGAACGTACGCCGGTTACACCAAGAGAAGATACGCAATAAACAAATCCATTTGCTTCCGATGCAATCGTAGCAATTCTATCATGAGAGGTCGGTGCAATCAAGGAAATTAAATCCAGACCGTACTGTTTGCAAATGCCATCAAATTCGTCCTTTTCTTCATATGGAACATCCGGAAGAATCAGACCGTCAATACCCACTTCCGCAGCCTTCTTGATGAAACGCTCAGAGCCGTAAGAGAATACTACATTCGCATAGGTCATATAAACCATTGGAATTTTAACGGTTTCTCTTAACTTCTTTGTAAGTTCAAATACCTTATCCGTGGTGGTTCCGGAGGCCAAAGCGCGAGCATCCGCAGCCTGAATTACAGGGCCTTCTGCGGTCGGATCAGAGAAAGGAATACCAAGTTCAATCAAATCTGCGCCGGCTTCTACCATGGCATATACTATTTTTTCTGTCGTTTCCAAATCCGGATCACCACAGGTGATGAATGGAATAAATGCCTTTCCGTGCTGAAATGCTTCTTGAATTTTACTCATGGATATCCTCCCCTCTGTAGCGTGCAATTGCCGCACAGTCTTTATCGCCACGTCCAGAGACGTTAATTACAATAATCTGATCTTTGCTCATAGTTGGTGCCAGCTTCATTGCATAGGCAACTGCATGTGCACTCTCGATGGCAGGAATAATACCTTCGGTCTTTGACAGATACTCAAAAGCTTCTACCGCCTCATCATCCGTAACTGCGACATACTCCGCACGACCCATGTCATAAAGGTTTGCATGCTCCGGTCCGATGCCTGGATAATCCAAGCCTGCAGAAATAGAATAAACCGGGGCAATCTGTCCATATTCATCCTGACAGAAGTAGGACTTCATACCATGGAAAATACCCAAACGGCCGGTTGCAATCGTCGCTGCAGTATCTGCCGTATTCACGCCACGGCCTGCTGCCTCACAGCCAATCAGACGAACTTCCTTATCCTCAATGAAATTGTAGAAAGCACCGATTGCATTGGAACCACCACCGACACAGGCAAGCACAGCATCCGGCAGGCGGCCTTCTGCTTCTAAAATCTGCTCCTTAATTTCCTTGGAAATTACAGCCTGGAAATCGCGCACGATGGTTGGGAATGGGTGCGGACCCATAACAGATCCCAGACAATAGTGCGTATCACTGATTCGATTGGTCCACTCTCTAAACGCTGCAGAGCAGGCATCCTTTAAGGTAGCCGTTCCTTCCGTAACCGCATTAACCTTTGCCCCTAATAAACGCATACGATATACGTTTAACGCCTGACGCTCTGTGTCTTCCTTGCCCATGAAAATTTCACATTCCATACCGAATAGCGCTGCTGCCGTAGCGGTTGCCACACCATGCTGGCCGGCTCCCGTCTCCGCAATCAGACGGGTCTTCCCCATCTTCTTAGCCAAAAGCGCCTGACCCAAAACATTATTAATTTTGTGAGCGCCGGTATGATTTAAATCCTCGCGCTTTAAGTAAATCTTTGCGCCACCGAGTGCCTCGGTTAAATGTGCTGCATAATACAGTCTGGATGGACGGTTTGCATATTCGCGAAACAGTTCCTCCAGCTCACGATTGAATTCAGGGTCATTTTTGTAGTGATTATACGCCTCTTCCAGTTCTGCCACCGCATTCATCAGGGTTTCCGGAATGTACTGTCCACCATGAATTCCAAATCTTCCGTTTGACATATTTCCTCCTAACTTCTCACTGCTTCCACAAGCAGCCGAATCTTATTTGCATCCTTTACGCCATCTGTTTCTGCCCCGCTTGAGAGGTCCACTGCGTAAGGGTTAATTTCCAATGCCTGTTTGATATTTTCAGGGCCAATGCCTCCAGCTAAGAAAAATGGTCGTTTGCAGGCCTTTAAGTATGTCCAGTCAAAGGCTTCCCCACTACCGGCCACAGCATTATCTAACAAAAGGTAGTCAGCGCTGCAGCTCTGGCATTGTTCCACTGACGCTATGTCGGTCACCTTTACAGCTTTGATGATTTCACAGTCCACAAGGTTTCGAAGCTCATTGATATAGGCCTCGTCCTCATTTCCATGAAGCTGCACAATGTCGATTGTACGCGCTTTTACCAGCCGGACGATTTGTGTTATCTTAGCGTCCACAAAAACGCCCACAGCGCGAATTTCAGGGTCTAAGAGTGCCTTAAAAGCAGCTGCCTGCTCCTCGGTTACCTGTCTGCGGCTCTTAGCAAATACAAAGCCCACAAAATCCGGCTTATACTTATTCGCTGCCTGAATATCCTCCGTGCGAAACAACCCACAAATCTTCACCTTACTCATGTGCATCTCCTCTTAATTGTATAAGAGCCTGCTTTTTATCTTCCGCACGCATTAAGGTTTCTCCTATCAGCACCGCATCCGTTCCGTTTGCATAAAGCTTTTCGATATCGGACGAATCCTTAATTCCGCTTTCGGATACAAACACCGTCTCTGCAGGAACCAGTTCCCGAAGGCGAAGGCTGGTCGTTACATCCACCTTAAAGGTCTTTAAATCACGGTTGTTTACACCGATAATCTTCGCCCCGCTCTTAATGGCCCTTTCTACTTCCTCGGCATCATGTGTCTCCACTAATGCATTCATGCCCAGAGACTCGGCCAGTTCCCGATAGGACTTCAGCTGGTCATCATTAAGGATTGCACAAATCAGAAGAACTGCAGAAGCGCCGATTGCCCTGGCCTGATAAATCATATATTCATTCACCGTAAAGTCCTTGCGGAGCACAGGAATAGAAACCTCTTTTGTGATTTCCTCCACATAACGATCCGCACCCATAAACCAAAACGGTTCTGTCAGACAGGAAATTGCCGCAGCGCCCGCCGCCTCATATTCCTTAGCGATTTGCAAATATGGGAAATCCTCGGCAATCACGCCCTTAGAAGGCGAAGCTTTCTTTACCTCGCAAATAAAGGACATCCCGCTTTGCTTCAGAGCCTGATAAAAGTCCGGTGCCGGTCCCATCATTGCAATCTTTTCCTTCAGAGCTTCCACAGAAACCTTTGCCTGATCTTCGGCACTGCGTTCCTTGGTACGCTCTGCAATTTGGTATAAAATATTATCCATATTATGCCTCGTTACTGATGCGAATATAATCCTCTAAGGTCTGTGTCGCCTTACCACTGTCAATTAATTCTGCTGCAAGCTTCACACCTTCTGCAAGGCTTTCTGCCTTACCACCAATGTAAAGAGAAGCACCTGCATTTAACAATACTGCATTTCTCTTTGGGCCCTGAATCTTTCCGCTTAAAATATCTCTGGTAATCTGTGCATTTTCAGCAGCATCGCCGCCTACCAAATCTTCTTTGGTGCAGCTTTCCAAACCAAAGTCCTCCGGCTTAATTACATAGCTCTTGAACCAGCCGTCCTTGAATTCGCAAACAGCTGTTTCGCCGCAGGCTGAAATCTCATCCATGCCCGCTCTTCCATATACAACCATACCATTTTCAACGCCAAGGCTCATCAAAACCTGTGCCAATGGATTCACCAGGGACTCATCATATACACCTAATAAGAACTTCTTTGGTCGACCCGGATTGGTTAATGGTCCAAGAATATTAAACACCGTACGAATACCCAATTCGCGTCGAATCGCACCAACATACTTCATGGAGGTGTGATACTTCTGTGCAAAGAAGAAGCACATTCCCACACGATTCAAAAGATCAATACACTTTTCAGGACTCTGGTCAATATTTACACCCAAGGCTTCCTGACAATCGGCCGTACCACTCTTCGATGATGCCGCACGATTTCCATGCTTGCTGACCTTCATACCACCTGCAGCTGCAAC
Organism: Butyrivibrio sp.; assembly: GCA_045641925.1. Classification (GTDB taxonomy): domain Bacteria; phylum Bacillota; class Clostridia; order Lachnospirales; family Lachnospiraceae; genus Eshraghiella. Next base: position 8,063 of record JAZUHV010000009.1, on the reverse strand, counting down.
CAGCGCAGATGTCGTAGAAATATTAAAGGAATGGGAATGGTCTCCACCGGTTCCAACGATTTCGAAGGAATCTATTCCGGTAGTGTCTACTGGGATAGCACATTCACGCATAGCTGCTGCACAGCCAGCAATCTCATCGATGGTCTCTGCCTTTGTACTCTTTGTGGAAAGCGCGGCCAACAAAGCTGCATTCTGTGTCGGAGTGGTTTCTCCGTTCATAATTTCCATCATAACGGTGTATGCTTCATCGTATGTTAAATCCTCTTTGGTAACAATTTTAAAAATCGCTTCTTTAATCATTTTTGTTCCTCCTAGATGTGAATTTTTAAAAAATTTTCAATGATTGCATGGCCTTCTGGTGTGAGTACAGATTCCGGATGGAACTGCACACCATAGACTGGATATTCCTTATGCTCTACTGCCATAATCTCTCCGTCCTCGGTTTCGGCGGTAACCTTCAGGCAATCTGGCATGGTTTCTTTTACTGCAGCCAAAGAATGATATCTGGCAACCTGCATGGTACTGTCCATTCCTTCAAAAATCTTTGAGGCATTATCAAGCTTCGCAATTGAAGTCTTTCCATGCATCAGTTCCTTTGCATAGCTGACAGTTGCGCCAAAGGCTTCGCAGATGGCCTGATGGCCTAAGCAAATACCAAAGATTGGAATTACGCCGGCAAGTTTTTTCACCACCTCAACGCAAACACCTGCGTCAGACGGTTTGCCCGGTCCCGGTGATAAAAAGATGTACTCCGGAGCCAGTTTTTTAATTTCCTCCACAGTCATCTCATCGTTTCGGATTACTTTAATGTCCTCTCGGACGGAACCGATCAACTGGTATACGTTGTAGGAAAAGCTGTCATAATTATCAATCAACAAAATCATGCGTCAATTCCTCCTTCCGATGCCTTCAGCGCGTTCATAACGGCTGCGGCCTTATTGATGCATACCTGGTATTCATTCTCCGGAACAGAATCGGCCACAATGCCAGCCCCGGAACGTACGAACACCTTATTATTTTTACTGAAAGCCAATCGAATGGCAATGCAGGTGTCTAAGTTTCCGGTAAAATCCAGATAACCAATTGCACCACCGTAAATGCCTCGCTTGTTATTTTCCAGCTCACAAATAATCTCGCAGGCGCGAAGCTTTGGTGCCCCGGAAAGCGTTCCTGCCGGAAGAATGGAATCGACTGCGCTTAATGCATCCGCATCCTCACGAATAATCCCGCGCACAGTGGAGCCAATGTGCATTACGTGGGAGTATTTGGTTACATCCATATACCGCTCCACTTCCACGGTTCCAATTTTACTAATCTTTCCAATATCGTTTCGGCCAAGGTCAACGAGCATATTGTGCTCAGCACGCTCTTTCTCATCAGCCAAAAGCTCTGCTTCCAAAGCCGCATCCTCTGCATCATCCTTGCCCCTCGGACGGGTTCCCGCAAGTGGGAAAGTATGCAAAACATTATTCTCAAGTTTCACCAGCGTTTCTGGAGAAGCGCCGGCAATTTCCACATCATCGGAAGAGAAATAAAACATATATGGGGAAGGGTTTGTCGTACGAAGCACCCTGTAGGTATCAAACAACGAACCTTCAATATCTGCTTCTACACGATTTCCTAAAACCACCTGGAAAATGTCTCCCTCGTGGATATAATGCTTTCCCTTTGCAACCATATCGCAATAAGCCTCTTTATCAAAGAGATAACGGAAGTCGCTCTTTAACTGCAATGGCTTATTCTCTGCCAGTTCGCCTTCTAAAAGAAGCTTCTTCATGGCCTCTAATTCCATCAGGCCCTTGTGATAATTGGTTTCCAAATCATCGACCTTAATATTGGCAATCAGACTAATCTTCTGACGCACATTATCAAATACCACAATCTGGTCAAATAACATCAGGTCCACATCCTTAAAGGATTCTGAATCCTTTGCATCCAAGCTCAATGTCGGTTCGGAATATTTGATGTAATCGTATGAAAAATAGCCTACCAGACCGCCAGCAAACGGAGGCATTCCGGCAATGGCCGGAGCCTTATTATCGGCCAAGATCTTACGAATGGCTTCTCTTGGATGTGCCACCTTTTCTTCGATGGTAAATCCCGCACTCTTAATCGTGAGATTACCATCCTGACAGGTCAGTTCCAAGGTTGGGTCAAAACCCAAAAATGTGTATCGACCCCAATTTTTATTTGCTTCTGCACTTTCTAATAAAAAGCAATGTCTGCTGACCTTTTTAAATCGACGAACCGCCATAATCGGGGTTACCATGTCAGCATTGATTTCTAAGGCAATCGGAATGCGTTTGTAACCGCCGTCCGCTAAGATTTCCTTTGCCTGTTCTAAGCTTGGATAAATCATGTTGTACTCCTCTCAACTCAATACTAATAGAAAAGCCCTTGATAGAGCTTCCACTCTATCAAGGGCGAATATACAATCCGTGGTGCCACCTTGATTCACAGTATAAACTGTGCACTTTTAGATACTAACATATCTTTGATTACTGACGCGAATCCTACGTCGTAGAATACTCAGTCCGAAGACCTTTGACTACGCCCTCCGTGGTCCATTTAGCAGTCTGCGTGCAACCCGGCTCTCACCCTCCCGGACTCTCTGTGTGTGCTCGGCTACCTTGATCTCCACTTCAACGGTTTTGGCAATATGAAGTTAGGTCTATTATACATCAACGCGTTAAAATGTCAATGTAGAAATTATAATTGGCGAATTTCCTGGTAGGCCTCGTAGTAGATACTGTACCGACCTCCCACCGTCAGCTCTGAAAGCTCCTCCTGCAGTCTCGGATTCTCTGCAATGACTGCTACAATTTCCGGATTATATCGGGTGCCGGCATCGCGCTTAAGTTCCTCCAAAAGCATATCAAAATTCTTTCCATGCGCATAATTACGGCCCAGAATGTCCGTTGCCGCGTCCATACAATCCGCAATGGTAATCAAATCGATTAAGAATCGTTTTGGCGATACGGTGTTATCAAAATCTGCAGGGTATCCGCCATTACCATCATAGAATTTGTGATGTCCCAGAATGATATCCATGTAAGGTGCAAAATCCGGGTCATTTCGTAGTACCTCTGGTCCTTTTTTAGGATGCTCCCGAATCATACCAAACTCACGGTCAGACAGCGGTCTGGACTGCTGATTGATTACATTGACAAGGCACATTTTGCCCACATCATGAAGCAATCCGCAATCAATGATATATTGTAAAATATCCTCACGGTGCGTGCGCACTTCATCAACACTTGCATAGCCGCAAGGTTCCACAAAACGTTCCGGGTACTTCCATAAAAGCTCATCAGCAATTTCCACTGCGATGCGCGCCACCATCTTACTATGAATCAGGGTAATTGGCTGGCGACTGATAATCATCTTTTTCAGATAAGTTTTCTTCTCCTCTAAGCCCTGAATTAAGGAGCTCATTTCCATATAACCTTCCATGCAAATCTCATTCGTCATGGAGGTTTCAAAGTGATATGGAATATTCGTATAAACTGACATCATCTTTGGAAGGAATCGGTCCGCATAGGCTTTTTTCATTTCTTCCGATACGTCCAGTTCCCGCAAATGATCTGCAATGGTAACGGCCAGATTATGATGGTTCAGAATCAAATTGGTCTGACGCTGGTATGCTTCCTGAAGGTCAGGAGTCTCCTCCTCAGATTCCGCCTCGTCAGTATTCCGTAGAAATTCATAATCCACCTCTGCCAGGGACTCAAATTCACGGGTAGCCTCCTCCAGAATCTCTAGTGGGGTTTTCTCCTTTAAATATCCCTCCCGCACCTGTTTGGTTCTAAAGCAAATGCCGGACATCGATTCCTGAAGAGACTCATTCTGCGCCAGTATTTTTTCCGCAAGTGCCACATATTTGGCTCTACCCTCTTCACTTAGCTGGTCAAAATATCCTTCCACAAAGAGGATGTCCTCATCCATTTGTGCAAGCGTTGCCAAAATATCCTCATTGTCTGCATCCAGAGCCTGCACCTCTTTACGATTCCAAAGCTCATGTGCCGCATCGTACAGGTCAAAAACCTCTTCTCTTAGGTACACATTGGTTTGGGACAATGGCGCAATCAGGTTACAATAGGCCGTAAAAAAGAAGCGGCGAACACGAGGATTTTCAATTTCCGCATAATGATCTTGAAGTTCCACCACATTTTTATAATACGCAACCGGCAGAGTCAGCGTTTCTACGCGCTCCGCTGTGCCCCAATTATATTCTGAAATTTCAAAGGCCAGAAGATGATATAGTACCACCAGTTTTTCCACATCAAAATGTTCCTCGTAAAAGGCAATTAACGGGGTTCCAATCAATTCATATATATAAGGATCATCATACGCATTTTCATACATCTCGAAGAGAATTTCATAAAGAATCTCTGCCGTATCCTCGTCTAAACCACTCTTCAAATCCTCATTCAGATTTGCCAGTGTCTCCTTATTTGTGGAGAACATCTCACGAAACTGTGCGGAACGTTCTTCCAAAAAAGCAGGCCAATTGTTAAAATCAAATTCGCCCAGGATTTTTTCATCCAGTTCCACTGATACATCGATATTATGCTCATAGTTTTCAAAAATTTCTTGTGCGCGTTCTCTGGTAATCATTTATCCTCCGGTCGTTTCAACCACTCTAACTATTTCATTTTATCATAACCTTAATGATTCTAAAAGAAAAAATGCAGCGTCACAAAGACGCTGCATCGAATTCAAATCAGTTAATCCATATGTAAAATTTCTTCAAGCGATTTCAGATCCGCATCCGTTAATCGATACCAGTTTCCGTCCACACATAATGACTGACCTTTTACGCACACCTCCGTAGCATTCTCAGTGCCAGCCTTAAACCAAATTGCATCGCCTTCCTCCGGCGCGTCAATTTTTTCTAACATATCTAAATCCAATGTATCAAACCAGCCTTTTAATAAGGCATCTACATTCGACATTGTGGCATCCGCATCCACAACGTCATGAACTCCGGCATTAGGTTTTAACACGCCTGATAAATTATCATACTTATCTTCCGCCTGCATTTCATCCATTCCTGCTGCAGCGGAGGATGCTACTTCCGGTGACAAATTGTAGGATGGCTCCATGGAAGGCTTTATTGGCTCCAATACGCCCATTCGCCATACAATTGTAATCGCAATCAAAAAAATAGCCACAGCACCGGTAATGGTGGATATTCTTGTGATTCTCTGCTGTCTTTTTTTTATTCCAAGCCTTCCAAGTTCCTTAACGCGGCTTTCAAATTCCTGCTCAGTCTTCATACTCAAAGCCCTCCTGTTCTAAGGCTTTCTTTAATGCTGCTTTGGCTCTGAATACAAGATTTGCAATCTGCTTCTTGTTCTTTTTCATTACCACTGCAGCCTCTTCGTAACTCATATTTTCAAAATAAAACAAGTAAAGAGCCACACGATAATCCTCTGGCAAACCGGCCATTCCCTGATACAAAAGCTGGTTCTGTGCATCCTTTACCACATCCTGTTCAAAAGAAGCATAGGACAGGCTTTTTTCTGTGGCATCCTCATAAGTCACCTTCGGATGACGTGCTTCCTTACGAATATAATCCACCATCTTATGATGTCCGATGGAATATAAATACGTCTTAAAAGCCACCTTACCTTTATATCTTCCCTTGTGAATGATTAGCTCTGCAAAGGCCTCTGCAGCAATTTCCTCCGCCACACTCAAGTTATCCAAGGTACGGTTTAAGAAAAAAATCAGGCTATCACGATATTCATTTAACAAATCACTGAATGCACTGTCATCGCCCTCTAAATAGCGTTGATACAGTATAGCGCCCTGATCCATAACCGGCTCCTTACATCGTTTATTCGTTGTGAAGACAAAAAGTACTCACATACTTCATCACAAAAGCGCCTTCCCGTAGGAAAGCGCTTTTATTATACACATATTTCAGCAATTCGCAAACTACTGCACATAATGATTTCCCTGATTTTTTCCATTAAAGCTTACAGAGCCCATGCTTGCACTCAGATCCACCTTGCAGTCCGCGTTCTTCGCATTCACCGTAACCGAACCCATGTCAGCGGATGCCTCTAATTCATCGAAGGTTCCTTTAATGATAACACTTCCCAAATTAGCCTTAACATCTGCCTTTGTACAAGTGATGTCCTTTAATTTCACGTCACCCAAATCGGCGCTCACGGTAGCGCTCGTGAACGTAGCATCCTTCACCTCGATTCGACCCATGTCGGCATCCAAAACCAATGTTTTCACTTTAATATCTTCCAGTTCCACGTTACCAGCAGAAGCGGTCACCTTAAAATTGTCGCCCCAGACATTGTCCAGCTCCACATTGCCCGCATCCACATTCAGGTTGAAATTCTTTACCTCCAAATCCTTCATTTGAATGCTGCCCGCACTAATTTCACCGGATATGGATTCTAAATTTTTATCCTTCGGAATTTCAATTTCAATGCTGTTTCCCTTTGGTTTGAGGTTCTTATCATTGGTCTGCTTAATCGTTAATACCCCATCCTTCACTTCAAAGGTTGGCATTACTTCCTTAGGGTATTTCATGGACAGTTTGTACTCATCGCCCACAGTGATTACCACGCCGGCAATGTCAACATCAAGTTCAATTGACTGAAATTCGTCCATATCGGTCCATTCTTCCGAGGTGGCATCAGCAATCACAAACTGAAATCCATTGAAATGAAATCCACTTCCAATCGAAGACCCTATATCCCACGCCCATTTACCAAGGCGAGCAACGCTGCTCACAACCACAACACAAATCGTAACTAAGGTCAGTACGACTAAATAAATTGTTCTCCAAATTGTATTCTTCATCGACTTTCCCTCCTACTGATGCTTTCTTAACAAGCGATCCATCAAAACAAAAACCACAACGGCAATCGGCCAAAGAATCCAGGTGATGCCCCATGCAAAGCTTAAGAAGCTCAAAATTAGGTATGCACAAACTACGGTTGGCCAGTACACAGAAAGGATTCCACCAATCACAGGATGAATATATTCTTTTTCTTGCGGAGCACTTACCTCCATATTCGCGGCAATCGTATTGGCTCCATTCTTTGCCAAAAGCATACGAATGCTCTTATATGGTAAGTTAGAAGAAACCAAAAGATACACACCAACTGCTACCAGACAAAACAAGGTAATCGCAAATAAATCTTCAATGTTATGTAATGCCGGGATGCTGCCAACAACTGCAACTGGTAACCAGCACAATGCACAGCAAAGAATACCCAAAACATTTTTAGTGGTATGTGTTTGTGCAAAGCTTCTATTCTCTTCTACCAGATACTTAGTGGCTTCCATATTCACTGCCACATTCTTAGCTCTTGCAAATCTCCAGGTACGAATCTTTCGTGCACCGAAGACAATTAGCAGAATACCCAAGGTCAGCAACGTAAAGAAGGTTAACATGCCCACAGCATCTTCCCAAGGTCCAACTAACAAAATATCCGCTAAAATTGGGCCAACCACAGTGAGGATGCAGCAGCCAATTCCAGCAGCAAGCTTTGTTGCACCATTCTTAATATCCGCAAGATAAGCCCTTACCTCATCGGCAGTCAGCACGCGACGGTTCTCATCCTTCTTTTCTTCCTCTTCAATCACTGCAACCTGATTGACCTCTTCCTCAAGGCCAAGTTCATCGGCCAATTCAGAAAGGTTACCGAACTCGGAAATGACTGTACCAACAGCTTCATTTTCTGTCTTTCCTTCTTCAATCAGTTCTGTGTATTTATCTTCCATCATCTGCCAAAGCTCTTCCTTCGCCTTCAACACGGTGGCAGTGTTCGGATACTTGGCAAACATACTATCCAAATAATTTTTAATTGTTTCCATCTTCATATCCCTCCTCGATAAATCGCTCAATTACTTCTTTGGTCAGCTTCCACTCTTCACATTTTTCTTTGTAATAGGTTCTGCCCAAATCTGTAATTCGGTAATAGGTCCTCTTCTTACCCGTGGCGATCATGTCCAGTTCATCTACATAGGATTCAATATGTCCGTTTTTTTCCATGCGGGTAAATGCGGAATATAATGTTGTTTCTTTGATG
>JAZUHV010000008.1:0-2071 GCA_045641925.1 Butyrivibrio sp. | reverse complement strand
AAAACTTTCACAGAAAATACTTCCCAAATTGTGGTACTATCGGTTGGGATGTCGTAGTAGATGTTGATAATAAAGTTCGTGTGATAGAAATTAATCTCACAACACCAGGTATAGTTGCTGAGCAATTGGCGTCTGGTGATTTCTTTAAAGATTTCCATGAAGAAATAAATCAATTATTTAAATAGTTATAAAAACATGAGATACATAGGTCTTATAAAGAAATTTCTTACGCAAATTATAGAATTACTGAAGACCAACGTCATTAAAACGGTCTACTTTAACTTTAAGATGTTACCTTTCAAAGATGCAATAAAATTACCTGTGTTTTTTTATGGCAAAACATGCTTTCGGTCTTTAAGTGGTCAGATGGACATTAATGCACCAATACAAATGGGTATGATAAAAATTGGTATAACTTATATTTATGTAGATCATTGTATTCCAGAGAATAATTGGGGAATATATGGTCATCTTATCTTTACAGGTCCATTAAAAGTAGGAAGAGGTTCATATATCCACATAGCCTCAAAAGGAACTCTATATTTAGGTACTGCAAATGACTCTGGCGGTTCATGGTATGGTTCCCACTTAACCATAATTTGTTTTGACAACATTAAAATTGGAAATTGCGTCCGTATTACATGGGATTGTCAATTATATGATACAAGTTTCCACTATCTTGAGCTTATCAACAATGATGGTGATATTAAACCTTTAACTTCTCCAATAACAATTGGAGATAGAGTTTGGATTGGCAATAGGTCAACAATTTCTAAAGGAGCTTTTATACCAAGTGACACTATTGTTGCTTCAAATAGTTTGGTCAATAAAAACTGGTCTTCCATTGATCCGTATTCAATGTTGGTAGGTCAACCTGCTCAACCTAAAGTATACGGGGTAAAACAAATCTTTGATAATAATGTACAAAGAGAATTAGATAATAAATTCGGTTATAGTAGAGACAAACTGTGATATGGAATAACGCAAATTGAAAAATAAGGTTGTTTTAGAAATGGTTTGGACATCTGTGCATAAATTTTGTCAGATAAGGAAATGATAGATAAATTTATTCAATACATTAGATTAATCCGAAAGGAAAATATCACGCCAGAAGTTTGGCATCAGGCACGAAGAACCTTAATTGATTATCTCTGTTTAACTGTTGCAGGAACAAAGGTTTCTCGCGAGAAGGAACTTGCATACTTAGATTCATTGTGCGAAACGGGTGATTCCACCATCATCGGACTCAATCGCAAATCATCTATGCAGACAGCTGCTCTATTGAATGGGATGAATGCCCATGTTTTGGAATTGGATGATGGCCACCGAAAAGGTGCTGTGCATGTTGGCAGTGTGGTCTTTTCTGCTTTGCTTGCTGTTGCAGAACACGAGAATATCAGTTGCAGGGATTTTTTGTATGGCGCAATCATAGGCTATGAGGCAACGGTGCGTTTGGCTTGTGCCATTCAGCCGGGAAATAAACTCCGTGGCTACCATGCAACAGGCACATGTGGCACCATTGGTGCGGCTTTGGGCATTGCAACGGCACTCCATCAGAATTTTGAGCAAATGAAAACGACCTTATCTGCGGCAGCTACCAGTGCGGCAGGGTTGCTTGAAATGCAGGAAGATGATTCCGATTTGAAACCTTACAATGTTGGTCGTGCGGCTATGGATGCCGTGGTTGCGGCATATATGGGCATGGCGGGATTCAAGGCGCCGGATGATGCTCTTGGCGGCAAAAGAGGCTTCCTTAAGGTGATGACAGATAATCCAAAGACGGAGTATCTTACTGACTTTAGTGCAGAAACGCCATTGGCGATTACTCAAGTCTACAGAAAGGCATACGCTTCGTGCCGTCACACTCACTCGGCAATAGAGGCGGCAATTGTCTTGAAACAGCAGTATGGCTTCGCGGTTGAAAATATTTGTAAAGTAAATGTTGAAACCTATAAATTGGCGGTTGCCGGTCACGATCATACGAATATTAAGGGAGTAAGTTCTGCAAAGATGAGTATGCCATTTTGTGTGGCGTTAGCTCTCGCCATTGGAAGTGCAGGAATGCAGGATT
>JAZUHV010000007.1:0-2793 GCA_045641925.1 Butyrivibrio sp. | reverse complement strand
ATTACGCAACCATGATGGAGCCATGGGATGGCCCTGCTTCTATTTTGTTCACGGATGGTGATCAGATGGGTGCGGTTTTGGATCGTAATGGTTTAAGACCATCCCGTTATTACATCACGAATGATGATTACCTTGTTCTTTCATCTGAGGTTGGTGTATTGGATATTGATCCAGCGAATATTAAGGTTAAGGACAGACTTCGTCCGGGTAAGATGCTCTTAGTAGATACTGTGAAGGGCTGCGTCATCGATGATGAAGAATTAAAGGCAAAGTATGCCTCCCGCCAGCCTTACGGTGAGTGGCTGGATGCCAACCTTTTAAGCTTAAGAGATTTAAAGATTCCAAATAAGAAGACGGTTGAGTTTGACAAGGAAGAGCGTGCTAAACTCCAGAGAGCATTTGGTTATACCTATGAGGACTTTACCACCCAGATTCTTGGCATGGCAAAAAATGGCGGCGAGCCTATTGCGGCCATGGGCGTGGATGTGCCAATTGCCGCTGTCAGCAAGCAGCATCCTTCTTTATACGATTATTTCAAGCAACTCTTTGCACAGGTTACCAATCCACCGATTGATGCACTGCGTGAGAAGATTGTTACTTCCACCTCCGTTTACATTGGCTCGGATGGTAATATCCTGGAGGAACGTGCAGAGAACTGCCGTATCATGAAGGTAGATAATCCAATCTTAACCAACACCGACGTGTTAAAGATTAAAAATATGCAGGTGGAGGGATTCAAGGTTGCGGAAATTGCCATGACCTATTACAAGAACACTTCCCTCGAAAAAGCGATTGATCGTATGTTTGTAGAAGCAGACCGAGCGCATGCGGATGGTGCAAACATTCTCATCCTGACCGACCGTGGTGTGGACGAGAACCATGTTGCCATTCCTGCACTTCTGGCCGTTTCTGCAATGCACCAGCATCTGGTCATCACCAAGAAGAGAACCTCTGTGGCAATCATTCTGGAAAGTGGTGAACCAAGAACCGTGCATCACTTTGCAACCTTACTTGGTTATGGTGCCTGCGCAATCAACCCATATCTGGCACTTGATTCCATTAAGGAACTGATTAACATTGGCCTTTTGGATAAGGATTATTATGCAGCTGTAGATGATTATACGAAGGCTGTTCTTTCCGGCATTATTAAGATTGCTTCCAAGATGGGTATTTCTACCATCCAGTCTTACCAGGGTTCTAAGATGTTTGAGGCAATCGGTATTGCTTCTGATGTTGTTGACAAATATTTCACTGGCACGGTAAGCCGTATCGGTGGTATTACCTTGAAGGATATTGAGGAAGATGTAAACGTACGCCACGACAGAGCGTTTGATCCATTGGGGCTTTCCGTGGACGAAACCTTTGACAGCGTGGGCAGCCACCAGTACAGAAGTGGCAAGGAAGAGCACCTTTACAATCCACAGACAATTCATTTGTTGCAGTTAGCTACCCGTACCGGTGACTATGCAACCTTTAAAGAATATTCCCATCTGATTGACGAGGAGATGGATCCGGTTACCCTGCGTGGCAATGTGGATTTCGCATTCCCGGAAAAGGGTGTGCCAATTGATGAGGTTGAAAGTGTAGAATCTATCGTTAAGCGTTTCAAGACCGGTGCGATGTCCTACGGTTCCATTTCTCAGGAAGCGCATGAAACCTTGGCAATTGCGATGAATATGATTCATGGTCGCTCCAATTCCGGTGAAGGTGGAGAGAGTAAGGAACGTCTGACCATTGGTGCAGACGGACTGAATCGCTGCTCTGCAATTAAGCAGGTGGCATCCGGACGTTTCGGTGTAACCTCACGCTATTTAGTGAGCGCAAATGAAATTCAGATTAAAATGGCACAGGGCGCTAAGCCGGGTGAAGGCGGACATTTGCCGGGAACTAAGGTTTATCCGTGGATTGCAAAGACCAGACTTTCCACACCGGGTGTATCCCTGATTTCACCACCGCCACATCACGATATTTATTCCATTGAGGATTTGGCGCAGCTTATTTACGATTTAAAGAATGCAAATGATCAGGCAAGAATTTCTGTTAAGCTTGTATCGGAAGCGGGTGTCGGAACCATTGCAGCAGGTGTAGCTAAGGCTGGTGCACAGGTAATTCTGATTTCCGGATATGATGGAGGTACTGGTGCAGCACCTCGCAGTTCCATCCATAACGCGGGTCTTCCTTGGGAGCTTGGTTTGGCAGAGACACACCAGACACTGATTATGAATGGCCTTAGAAATAAGGTTATCGTTGAAACCGATGGTAAGTTAATGACCGGTAAGGATGTAGCAATTGCCTGTATGCTCGGTGCAGAAGAGTTTGGTTTTGCAACCGCTCCGTTAGTAACCTTAGGCTGCGTTATGATGCGTGTATGTAATTTGGATACCTGTCCGGTTGGTGTGGCTACCCAGAATCCTGAACTTCGTAAGAAGTTTGCTGGTAAGCCGGAATATGTTGTGAACTTCATGAAGTTTATTGCACAGGAACTTCGTGAATATATGGCAAAGCTTGGCTTTAGAACGTTGGATGAGATGTGCGGCCGTAGTGATCTCTTATTTGAGAAGGCTCCGGTTACGACCCGTTATGGAAGCATTGATTTGTCCGGTATCTTAAATAACCCTTATGTGTCTGAGAAGATGGAATATGCACATAAGAATGTATATGACTTTGAATTAGAGAAGACTTTGGATGAAAAGGTTCTGAAAAAGGAACTGCTTCCATACTTAAAGAAGCGTGAGAAGAGAAGCATTGAACTGGATGTTACCAATGTAACCAGCCGAGCTTTCGGTACTCTCT
>JAZUHV010000006.1:0-1820 GCA_045641925.1 Butyrivibrio sp. | reverse complement strand
AATCGCTCTCTGGTGGTAATCAGCAGAAGTGTATTCTGGCACGTTGGCTTCTGACACATCCGGACTACCTGATTCTCGATGAACCAACCAGAGGTATCGATATCGGAACCAAGGTAGATATCCAGAAACTCGTTTTGAAGCTTGCTTCAGAAGGTATGAGTATTACCTTTATCTCATCGGAAACAGATGAGATGTTACGTACATGTTCCCGACTGGTAGTCATGAGAGATGGCTGCGTGGTTGGTGAATTATCCGGCAGTGACCTGAATCAGAATAAGGTCATGGCTACAATTGCGGAGGGCCAGGCATGAAAAAAGTAGGCGCGGTTTTAAAGAAAATAGTCGGCATGCAGCTTTTCATTCCACTTGCTGCATTGTTGATTCTGATTGTCTTCAACTTAATAGTTGATCCGAACTTCTTCCTCATTACGGTGAAGGAGAATGCGGGTGGTAGGGTTTTATCCGGTAACATCATTTCCATTTTGGATTATGGTTCAGAGCTTGCAATTCTTGCACTTGGTATGACACTTGTTACCGCAGCTTCCGGTGGACAGGATATTTCCGTTGGTGCAACCATTGCCATTGCAGGTAGCGCTCTGCTTCGCTTTGTTAAGGGCGATTGCTCTGTGCCTAACTTCCTGATTGGTTTGCTGGTATGTATCGCAGCTGGTGTGGCATGTGGTGCATTCAATGGTGTTTTAGTTGCACAGTTTAAAATTCCTCCAATGGTAGCAACCCTGATCCTGTATACCGCAGGACGTTCCATTGCAGCATGGATTAATAATAACGAAAGTGTGAATATTCCAGAGCCATATTTCAAGTATTTTGGTGGATACATTCCAGGATGTCCAATTCCAACGCCTGTATTCATCGCTATTGGAAGTATACTGTTAACCTTCCTGCTTTTGAAATTTACCAATCTCGGGCTATATTCGCAGTCAGTTGGTATTAACGCCAATGCATCTCGCTTAAATGGTATTAATCCGAAGCTTGTAAAGATTATCTGCTTCATGTTCCTTGGCTTATGTGTGGCAATTGTATCGGTTATCAGAGTTAGCCGTACCAGTGGTATTACCTACAATGTTATCGCACAGAACATCGAAATGGATGCCATCCTTGCAGTAGCACTTGGTGGTAACAGCCTTGGCGGTGGTAAATTTAATATATGGGCATCTGTGATTGGTGCTTATATCATTCAGTTCTTAACAACAACCTTGTATAAGTTCAAGGTGCAGCCGGATGAACTTCCTGCATACAAAGCAGTTGTCGTAATCATCCTTGTCGTAATCAGTTCTCCTTTTGTGCGTCGTTTCTTCTCTGAGATGACTCGTAAGGCAAAGGAAAAGAATGCGAAGGGGGTGGCTTAATATGGCAAAGACGAATACAGCAAAGCCATTTAAATCACCATTAGCAATTTATAGAGGCTTTACAGATACCAATAAGTTATTAACCATTACCATTATTGCATTCGTATTGCTCTATGTGGGAGCTATGATTTTTGAGGGCGGTGCCTTCTTAAATCCACAGGGCTTCTGTAACATGTTAAACGATAATGCAACATTGATTATCACCTCCTGCGGTCTGACCATTGTTATGATTACCGGTGGAATCGATATCTCTGTTGGTGGTGTCGTGGCTCTTGTAAGTATGAGCTGTGTATCTTTCCTGGATTATGGCGGAGGCAATATTCCATTATCCATCTTGATCGCAGTTGGTATCGGTCTTGCATTTGGATTGGTTCAGGGCTTCTTGGTAGCGTTCCTGGAGATTCAGCCGTTCATTGTAACCCTTGCCGGAATGTTCTTTGCAAGAGGTCTGACC
>JAZUHV010000005.1:0-2486 GCA_045641925.1 Butyrivibrio sp. | reverse complement strand
CCTCACCAACGATTCTAGGATCCAGAATTCTGGAAGAAGAACCAAGTGGATCTACGGCAGGGTAAATACCCAACTCTACGATGGAACGATCCAAAACGGTGGTTGCATCCAAGTGTGCGAAGGTTGTAGCTGGAGCAGGGTCAGTTAAGTCATCGGCAGGAACGTATACAGCCTGTACGGAAGTGATGGAACCATTCTTGGTAGAAGTGATTCGCTCCTGAAGAGCGCCCATCTCGGTCTGCAGTGTTGGCTGGTAACCTACTGCGGATGGCATACGTCCAAGAAGTGCGGACACCTCGGAACCTGCCTGGGTGAAACGGAAAATGTTATCGATGAAGAGGAGGACATCCTTACCACCTTCATCACGGAAATATTCAGCCATTGTAAGGCCGGTAAGACCTACTCTCATTCTAGCTCCCGGTGGCTCATTCATCTGACCGAAAACCATGGTGGTCTTATTAATAACGCCGGACTCCTTCATTTCGTAGTAAAGGTCATTTCCCTCACGGGTACGCTCGCCTACACCAGTGAATACAGAATATCCACCGTGCTCGGTAGCAATATTACGAATCAGCTCCTGAATCAATACGGTCTTACCTACTCCGGCACCGCCGAAGAGACCGATTTTACCACCCTTCTGGTAAGGACAGAGAAGATCGACAACCTTAATACCGGTCTCTAAGATCTCGGTAGAGGTGGACTGCTCTGCAAAGGTAGGGGCTTTTCTATGAATTGGAAGATGCTTTTCAACTTCCGGTGCCGGCTGGTTATCAATCGGCTCGCCAAGTACGTTGAAAATTCTTCCCAAGGTATTCTCACCAACAGGTACAGTGATTGGTGCGCCGGTGGATACTGCATCCATGCCACGAACCAAACCGTCTGTAGGACCCATCGCAATACAACGAACGGTGTCATCACCTAAGTGCTGCGCAACCTCAACAACAAGCTTCTCGCCGTTGTCACGGGTGATTTCAATCGCTGTATTAATTTCCGGAAGATTGCCCTCCGGGAACTTGATATCCAAGACTGCACTGATAATCTGAGTGATTTTACCAATGTTTTTGTCAGCCATTTTTACACTCCTTTAATAATTTGGAATTGTCGACTACGAAATAGCATTCGCGCCGGCGATAATTTCTGTTAATTCCTGTGTAATCGAGCTCTGACGAGCACGGTTATACATCAGGGACAAATCATCAATCAATTCTTCTGCGTTGCTGGTTGCATTGTCCATGGCGGTCATACGCGCACCATTTTCGGAAGCAACCGCTTCCATAAATGCACCATAAAGAAGACTGTTCATGTACTTTGGAATAATGATATCCAAAGCCACCTCTTCCTCCGGTTCGTAGGTCATCAGGACATTGTCCTCTTTTGCGGCCTCCTCTGCCGGGTCCGGTGCTTCCATCGGAAGCAATTTCACCATCTTAGGGTCATGTACCACCGTGTTCTTAAACTCGGTGTATACCAGGTAGATTTCTCCAACCTTGCCTTCCTCGAAATCTGCAAGCACACGCTCACCGATTTCGATGGCATCCTTATACATTGGCTCATTAATTACTTCTGAATAATCCGCAGCGATTTCATAACCACGACGGGTGAAGTAATCTCGGCCCTTGGTTCCGACCGCATAGATGACAGCATCTTCTTTGCTAAATCCCGCCGCATTAACAAGCTTAATAATGTTGGAATTATATCCGCCTGCCAAACCACGGTTCGCAGTGATGACAATGATTGCCTTCTTATGAGTGTCTCCCGCTTTTAAGAAGCGATGGTCTGTGCCAGCGGACTTCGCAAGCATGGAGGACACTGTTTCATACATGGCGTCAAAGTAAGGTCTGGCACTTTCTGCCTTTCCTCTGGCCTTCTGAAGCTTAACGGTTGCTACCAATTTCATCGCCTTGGTAATCTGACCGGTGCTTTGAATACTCTCTTTACGCCGTTTTATGTCTTTCATGGAAGCCATAAATCGTCACCTCGTTTACTATCTGTAAATCATTACTTAAACTGTTCCTTGAACTCACCTAAGATATTGATGAGCTTCTGCTCATTCTCTTCGGAAAGAACCTTTGTGGACTTAATCTCGGATGGTAATTCCGGATATTTGGTATCGATAAAGGAGAATAATTCCTTCTCGAAATCTGCGATTCTGTCAACCGCAACGTCCAGCAAATACTTCTTGGTTGCTGCATAAATAATGATTACCTGATATTCAACAGGCATTGGCTTATACTGTGGCTGCTTTAAGACTTCCTTCAGTCTTTCACCCTGTGCCAGCTTCTCCTTGGTATCTGCATCCAATTCGGAACCGAACTGTGCGAAGGCTGCCAATTCACGATACTGTGCTAAGTCCACACGGATAGGCGCTGCAATCATCTTGACTGCCGTAATCTGAGCCGCCCCCCCAACCCGGGATACGGAAAGACCTGCGTTAACAGCTGGTCTGATACCAGAGTTGAACATTTCAGCCGCCAGATAAACCTGAC
>JAZUHV010000004.1:0-5058 GCA_045641925.1 Butyrivibrio sp. | reverse complement strand
TTCTTTTTCATCTGTCAACAAAAAAAGGCCTTTCTAGTACGAAAGGCCTATCATACAATTTCCGATTATTTCAATTTTACACGATAAACTTATATCCAACGCCTCGAATGGTTTCGATATAATCTCCTTTTTCACCAAGTTTACTGCGCAATTTCTTCACATGGGTATCAATTGTTCTGGCTTCACCTGGGTAATCATAGTTCCATACATGCGTAAGAATACTATCTCTGGAAAGGCATATGCCTTTATTCTGCATAAAGTAAACTAAAAGCTCATATTCCTTCAGACTTAATTCCGTCGGAATATCATCCACGTATACCATATGTGCTACCTGGTCTACCCGGATGCCGCCCTCTGACAGGATTGCGTCCTGTTCTCCCACCGTGCGTCGTAAAATTGCACCAACACGCGCCGTAAGGATTTTTGGTGAAAACGGCTTTGTAATATATTCATCCACACCGATTTCAAAGCCACGCAGCTCATCGCGTTCTTCCGACTTCGCTGTTAGCATTAAAATAGGTACCTTGGACAATTTTCTAATTTCACGGCTGGCCTCATATCCATCCAAGACCGGCATCATTACATCCATAATGATCAAATCGATTCCAGATACAGAGCAAAAGATATCCAAAGCCTGCTCACCATTTTCAGCTTCCAGAACCAGGTATCCCTCATGCACTAAAAAATCGCGCAAAATACGTCGCATGCGTGCTTCATCATCCACAACCAAAATCTTAGTCTCTACCATACTACTATCCCTCTTTAATCAGATGCCGCTGTACTCTTCTCCTGTGTATTGGTGGCATCAGTATTCCCATCCAATTGTCGTTCACGTTCGCGAAGTTTCTCTTCTTTATTAGAAAGTTCTTCCGCCCATGAAGCATATTTATCCTGCAATTTTCTCTCATAGTCCAAAATCGTAGGACTAGAGGATGTCCAGGTCAGAATAAACATTGCAATCACCATCAGAACCAAAACAATATTGATAATAATGGAAATTCTACGTTTTTCTTTCGTCTTTTGAACCTTTTCCTCCATAGCCTTCAACTGACCTTCCACGCGATTGGAAACATACTTATCCATCTCGCTTCTTGTCTTATGATTAGAAGAAGCAACCGGAATCTTTCTCATGGTTGGAATCAAATCCGGATTGGCTTTTGCAACAGTTTCTCTTAATTTCCGTAAATAGTCAAATCCAATTTGAGAAGAAAACACATGCTTTTCAATTAATTCATTGTAAAGTTCGGCCACCTTTTGAGAATTAGACAAATCCAATTGTGCGCTCAGGTACTTAATGCCTTTTTTCTCCTGCAGGGCAACTTCATAATCTTCTTTATTCTCAAAGACATACTCATTCACTGTATATAGTTGTATTGCATTTGCTTCTTCCATTCATTTCTCCTGTTACTTTGTCTCAATCCGATAGCTATTTCCTGTTCTGACCAGACTAGAACTATAAAAAGTCTCCGCTAATTTAACCAAATATCTGGTATCCTTCACTCCTGCGGATTCATAGGCAGAATGCATTGCCCACTGCGGCAATCCAATGTCCACTGCATTCATGGAAACCTGCGTGTTGGATATATTTCCAAGAGTAGATCCCCCAGCACTATTGCTATGATTTGCAAAGGTCTGACAAGGCACCTCTGCCAAATCACAGAACTTCCTGCAAAGCGCCGCAGATACCGAATCCGAGGTATATTTCTGATTTGCATTAAACTTAATGACAATACCGCCATTTACCACTGGATAATTGGTGCTATCCGCCTTCTCTGCATAATTCGGATGAATGCCATGTGCATTATCCGCAGAAATCATAAAGCTTCCTGCAACTGCAGTGTAATATTCCTGTGTAGTACGTTCACAAGCCTGATTGATGCGGAATAAAGTATCCGCCAAAAAAGTCGATTCTGCGCCCTGTTTGGTTGTGGATCCCACCTCTTCGTTGTCAAAAATAGCGAGCACCGGAACATTCTGTAAATTCGTCTTTGCAGCTTTTACGAATCCCTGCAGTGATCCATATGCACACTGCAAATCATCCAATCTCGGTGCAGAACAGAATTCATCCTCTGCACCCCAAACAGTTCCAGGTTCACGGTTATACAAAGAAATATCCATACCAAGGATGGACTCCTCAGGCACATCCAAATCCGAAGCCACCAATTGCTTCAGGGTAACACCATCAGACCCCAGAATTGGCATCAATTCTTTTTGCACATCAAATTTATGCCCGTCATTCACATCACGGCTCATATGAATGGCAAGATTTGGAATACTAACCAAATTCTTCTTTGCATCGAACAAAGCCGTTTCAACATTTCCATTTCTATCTACCATAACGCGGCCCGCCAGTGACAGTGGCCTGTCAAACCAGGTTGACAAAATCATTCCACCATAACGTTCTACATTCAGTCGAACCAATCCGCCGGCACCCTTTAATTCGGATACATCCTTTACACGGAAGGTTGGTGAATCGCAATGGCTTGCAATAATCTGATAACCAGCATATTTCTGTATTGGAACATAGAATGCAATAACGGATGAATCATTGCGAGTCACATAGTAGCCTTTTTGTTCTTCTAAACTCCAACAGGTATTTTCCTCTAATTTTACGAAGCCATTCTTCTTCAGAGTATCTTCCACTTCCCCAACTACATGAAAAGGAGAAACACCCTTCGCGATAAAATCAAATAAATCCTGTGTTCTTTCTAAATCCGTCATAATTCCCTCACCAATGTCCTATCGACATATTTTTATATATTTTATCTTTTTTTCGTGTTTTGGTAAAGATTAGAAATTGATTTCATTCTTGTTCATTTGGGTTGTACTTTGTAAGCAGACAAATATCTTCTCCATCCTCTGTACATACCATATAATAGGATTCGCTCGTCGTCCCGGCAGATAAAATTGTCTGCGAACCATCCGGTCTGGTAACCAAATATCCATAAGGTGTTTCCAGAGTTTGCACACCATACTTCGTATCTATGGAAAATGGTGCACGAATGCGTTCTGCCTTTCGGATTTCATATTTACAGGCAATTTCTCCATTGTCTTTTTCTATATAAGAATTATCATCCATTCTCCAGGCACCCTTGCCTGTTGGCGTATCTGCAATTAAATCATAGCCAATCACACAACCAAGCGGATAGGAAACATACTTCCCATGGCTTTCCGCATTCAAACAATATATTTTATCGCCTTCTATATGGATGGTATCTTCTAGTTCAGGCGGAATATCCTTTGTGGACGAAATCCGAACAGCATTTATCTTTATTTTCTTAATGTACATTTTTTAATCTTTCTAATATTTATAAATCCTCTTACCTGGTTACATAATAATCAACTGCTACAGATTTCGTCTTAACGGAGTTATCTAACTGTACAGTTTCCTTAAATTCAAAGGTTTCTGTGTAGTTGTATTCAAGATCAAGATTGACTGTTCGACTACCTGGGGTATCAATATCCAGAGCGTCATAAAGATAGCATAATTTGCCATCTTTATTCATAAATCCGTTTACGTCAACGTAGGAAAGCATTTTATCCTCTGCCGCATACTGATATCTAAAATAAATAATATTTTCCTTAATCTCCACATCCGCCATCAT
Organism: Butyrivibrio sp.; assembly: GCA_045641925.1. Taxonomy (GTDB): domain Bacteria; phylum Bacillota; class Clostridia; order Lachnospirales; family Lachnospiraceae; genus Eshraghiella. The sequence goes on along the minus strand of JAZUHV010000004.1, from coordinate 1,453 downwards.
TTCGTTTGTAAGCCAGTCGAGAGAAACTCTTCTGTGGAAATTTTCTGAGAAGCAGTTGTTAATATTGGACTCGTAATTAACGACTTTGCTATTTTCTTCCCAGTCCCAGCCAAAAAGCTTCGGATATACGGAAACAGCATCGATAGCCGTTGGGAAAATAAGTTTACCTCTGGTATCCTTCACCTGACCATTATCATCCAGGGTATACATAAGCAATCCCCTAACAGGAACATGATAACTGTTCTTTATTTCGTAGCCCTTATATTTAAGGCTTCCATCTGTGTTATAGTGATTGATTATTTGATAATTGTATCCCGTAACCTCTGGAAGGATGAATTTCGCCAGTACAAATCTGCTTTTTTCATCCTCAAGATCTTCTAACTCTTCCTCGGTCAGAAAATCCTCCGGCAGTTCATCAAAGCCCGATGGCTTTCCTATCCCAAGAGAACCCAAATCTACCTTTCCATCCAAAAAGATTAAATTAGTATCATCAAAATAGCCTCTTTCATACTTGTCCTGTCCAACTGGTGCCATATAGGAATAAAACTTTTTGCCGCTATTAACAGATGGCACCTTGGAAGCTGTCCTTCCATAGCCCGAACCATCAGAAAGTCTAATATCAATATCTTCCTCATTATTCATATAAATGGTATACCAGCCATCCTGAATGACGGTGTTTTCACGTTTTCCATATGCCCGTGAGTCATAGTTATCATAGAAAAGAGTACAACTGAAGAAACCGCCGTAGTCAGCCTCCCTGTCATCTGCATAAAACTCAATGGACGCGATTTGGGTTGCGTCATCCTCACCAAGGATGCAAAATGCCACATCACGTTCAATGGCAGTATTTACAATGTCCTCACGGATTTTTAAAACCAGTTCTTCCTCTCCATACCAGGTCAGATAAATGAGTGTATCGTCTGACTCAGGTTCCGTCTTTTCTTCGGTTTCGGTCTCACCAGTTGGCTCAAACGGTTCGGTTTTGGATTCTGGATTATTTTCATGAATTGTCTCCAGATTCGTTGTTGTCTCCTCTTCTTTGCTATCAGACTTTGTACATCCGAATAGTGAAAATACACAAATTATGCATAATAACAGGGTAACAAATTTCTTTCGTGTCATCTTATCAAGTAATCCTTTCGTCATGGGTATGGTCATTAGCACTCAAATAATAGTTAGATATAGTGAGCCATAAAATACAAAGAATATTTTACCACATTTTTGCAATTAGAACTATTCCATAAGTGTAAAGAAGAAAAACACAGGTAACACAGTACATATGGTTGAAACAAAAAGGTACTCAGCATTTGGTGTTGAGTAGCTAAATAAAAACGTTACTGTATCACTATTACATATCACTAAAAAATTACAAGTTTCTTGTCTAACGCATCAGCTCGACAAGCTGAGATTTGTTTGGTTAATTGACGTACCTGCGTTTGTATTGGACAATTTC
>JAZUHV010000003.1:0-2583 GCA_045641925.1 Butyrivibrio sp. | reverse complement strand
GATGCAACAGGAGAAACGTTCTCTCGGGCAGATTCGCGATTCCTTCCGGAAGATAGTCATTATCGGAGAACGCATGCAATTGCGACGAGATGAAAACGGCATCATCCTTATGGGAGTATATGAATTCCTAAAGGATGAAAGTATGCTGGATATATAAAAAGCAAATAAGGCAATCCGGGATGAAAAGATAAAGAACAGCCAGAGAGTAGCCGTGAGGCTGCTCGAAGCAATCTGCAAGATAGACCTATTGGCTTGACTCAATTGGACGCCGTGATTCATTCAAGACCAAACTGAAGAGATTGATTACAACATACCCATCGGTTGATGTTACTGCTATGGGATTTCCAAGCAACTGGGACTCCCAACCATTACGGACATAATCACTAACAAAAGAGACGTTTTTTCCAACTGCCAGTGCAGAACAGGAAGAAACGTCCATTTCTTTTGGCATTATTGGGCAATTTGACTAATATTGCAATTATCATCGCGTGAGGCGGTGACAGACATTTTATTAAAGGCGTAACTTACGCTTTATCCGCAGTCTGCAGAACTTAGCACATTCAGTGAGACTCCGTACGGTAAAGCAATGGTGATGCCTATGCTTGGTATTATTGTGCCAATGCCGTAGCAGTCCTATTGGACATGCTGTAGCATTTGGTATGAGATACTGTAGCGTGGGTTTTGGCATTGCTTATCCTCGGGGAATGGTAGTGCTAAGACCTTGCAGACGGGATAAGCCGATGGCAGATCCCGCGCTTTTTTATGTCCGGTTCGGACAGTAATGAGATTGCGATTGAGCTGTGATAATGCGTAGTTACTATGAACTATGTATTAATCTACGGCATCGATGGCAAGGCATATTGACCGACAGGAACTTGCAACTGTAATCCGCAATCTGCAGGGAATCACGGATGAGCAGAAATCGGCACTTCTAGAGCTGCTGAACGAAAAGAAGAAGTACGGACTGGTGTGGGAGAACCATCAGGAGAATGCAGAAGATCTGCTGCGGGAACAGATTCCTGTTCTCAAAGAGGTCACGGAACGCCGTATCATTTCGGAGGACAAGGATGCTCCAAACCATATTATCATTGAGGGCGACAATCTTCATGCGCTCACCTCGCTCTGCTACACGCACGAGGGTAAGATTGATGTAATCTACATTGACCCTCCATACAATACAGGAAACAAGGATTTCGTCTATAACGATTCTTATGTAGATGCCGAGGACGGATACCGTCACAGCAAATGGCTGTCATTCATGGAAAAACGTCTGCGTATAGCTAAGCGTTTATTGTCTGATAATGGTGTGCTGTTTATTAGCATTGATTATTACAGTTTTGCTCAATTAAAGCTACTCTGTGACGAGATTTTTGAAAACAGTGTAAATCCTAACAATTGGCATTTTTTAGACTGTTTAATCTGGAACAAACAGCATTCTCAGCAACAAGGAGCCTTTAAAAGATACCATGAATATATTTTCGTATATGCAAAAGATAGAAAAAATGTACCAAATGTTCTATCAAAAGGCGAAGGTATAATAGAAGCAGGTGCTTTAAAGAAAATTTCTTCTAAAAACCCTTCCTCAGATTTTTATTTTCCTGCAGGAATCACATTTGAAGCCCCAGATGGGACAAGTTACACGGGAATATATGGTGATAGTGAAAAGGTAATCGTGAAAGAAGGTATTTTGGTGGCCGAAAATGGAAAAACAAAATATCCGGTTACATTAGAGGCGGGCTGGACTCAGAAAAAACAAATGAAATCATGGGTAGATGGCGTAGAAACATATGATACTAAAGGCCAAAAGGTGTTGGAGTTCTATTTTAATTCAACAGGGAAAGTCAAATGTAGAAAAGAAAGAGGAGTCGTAACGCCTTGCACACTGTTACCTGAATTTGGAATGGGAAGCGAGCAAACCGAGCATTTGGAATCCATATTAGGTGTGTCTGGAAGATTCTCAAATCCAAAGCCCGTGGAAATGGTTAAACTATTTGTGGATTGGTTTTGCCCTGCAAAGGGTATTGTGCTTGATTTTTTTGCAGGCTCAGGTACTACAATGGAGGCTACGATGCAACTGAATGCGGAGGACGGTGGGCATAGACAGTGTATTCTGGTGACGAATAACGAGAACAACATCTGCGAAGAGGTTACGTATGAGAGGAACCGCAGGGTCATCAACGGATACACTACACCGAAGGGTGTTGAGGTGGAGGGACTTCACAGCAACAATCTGCGGTATTACAGGACTGAATTTCTGCCGCGTGAGAAATCGAATGCGGACAAGCTCAACTTGGTGAAAGCAGCAACGGACTTGCTTTGCATCAAGGAGAACATTTATGATGAGGTGGCGGTTACGGTTCAGGGAAGGATAGTCAGGACGGATTTCGTGAGGCGTTTCGCAGATGGCGACAGAGAGATGATGGTCATTTACGACCCGCGACTTATTTCCAGGATAGTGGAAGAGCTGAAGATGCGTGAGGTAAAGTTACCGATACAGGTCTATGTGTTCTGCGATGGACAGTACGCATACACTGACGGTTTCAGGGGGGTGCTTGACAAGGTTAATCTGGGCGGATTTCCCGA
>JAZUHV010000002.1:0-2907 GCA_045641925.1 Butyrivibrio sp. | reverse complement strand
TTTTTATTTGTTCTGGCTTTCTTTCATAAGACGACTGTGGAAGGTAATTCCATGAGCAATACACTAAAGCAGACCGATGTTGTTCTGATTAACAAAATTGCATATTCCTTTAATGGCCCAAAACGTTATGACGTGGTTGTGTTTCACGTGGAGGACTCGGAATCTCTATATGTGAAGCGTGTGATTGGTCTTCCAGGAGAAACCGTTCAGATTATTGGTGGAAAGGTTTATATTGACGGTAAGGCCTTAAAGGATGATGTGATTTCGATGGAAATTTACAATGCAGGTTTGGCTGCAGAGCCAATTAAGCTGGCATATAATGAATATTTTGTTTTAGGTGATAACCGAAACAATTCAGATGACAGTCGATTTTCTAATATTGGTCTGGTAACGCGTAAAGCCATCATTGGTAAACCCTGGTTCTGTTTAAGCCCAATTCAGGATTTTGGAATCGTTACTGGCCATGCGAATGAATTTGTTGAAGAAATAGAAACGGAGACAGAATAAATGAAGGTACAATGGTATCCTGGTCATATGACGAAGGCTCGTCGTATGATGGAAGAAGATATTAAACTGATTGATTTGATGATTGAATTATTGGATGCACGTATTCCGCTTTCCTCCAGAAATCCAGATATTAATACGATTGCTAAAGGAAAATCCAGATTAATATTACTGAATAAAACAGATTTGGCAGATCCTCTGGCAACAAAGGAATGGACAGAATATTTTCGTGCACAGGGGGCTACCGTGGTTACTTTGGATGCCAGAAACCGTTCCAGTGTTCGTCCAGTTCAAAATGCTATTTTATCTGCATGCAAAGAAAAAATTGAACGTGATCGTAAGCGTGGCATCGTTGGACGTCCGGTAAGAGCAATGGTTGCCGGTATTCCAAACGTAGGGAAGTCAACCTTCATCAATTCTTATGCTGGAAAAAGTTGTGCGAAAACAGGCAATAAGCCAGGTGTAACTAAGGGAAAGCAATGGATTCGGTTAAGTAAAGAAGTTGAATTGCTGGACACGCCAGGAATTTTATGGCCTAAATTTGATGATGAAACTGTAGGTACGAATTTGGCATTGATTGGCTCGATTAATGACCAGATTTTAGACACAACCCAATTGGCTTATGAGTTTATAGGAATGCTTCAAAAATCATATCCTGGAATGATTTCTGAACGGTACCATGTTGAAGAAAACGAAGACTGCCTAAAAGTTTTAGAGGAAATTGCAAAAATTCGTGGCTGCCTGAAAAAAGGTGAGGAACTGGATTTAACAAAGACCTCCAATATTATTCTTGATGAATTTCGCGCCGGAAAAATTGGTGCAATCACATTGGAAAGACCCGGTAAATAGTCATGACAAAACAAGAACGATTAGAATTGGAAATTCAGCGCACAAAAATGATGCAGGAATTTGAGGCTCCTTACGAGGAATATGCATATGTTTGCGGCATTGATGAAGCAGGTCGCGGTCCGCTTTGTGGACCAGTTGTGGCTGGAGCTGTTATTTTACCGAAGCACAATGATTTGCTATATATTAACGATTCTAAAAAACTTTCTGAAAAGAAACGGGATGAATTATACGATGTGATTCGGGAAAATGCTATAGCCTGGGCTGTTGGAATTTCCTCGCCGGAACGCATAGATGAAATCAATATTTTGCAGGCTACTTATGAAGCGATGCGCGAGGCTATCAATAATTTGTCTGTTACACCCGATATATTATTAAACGATGCGGTAATTATTCCGGGCGTGGACATCCCTCAGGAAAAAATTATCAAGGGAGATGCCAAGAGCCAAAATATTGCAGCTGCAAGTATTATGGCTAAGGTTACCAGGGACCGTATGATGGCCGAGTATGATGCACTTTATCCACAATATGGTTTTGCAAAGCATAAAGGGTACGGCACTGCACAGCACATCGAAGCAATCAAAAAGTTCGGTCCATGTCCAATTCATCGATCAACGTTTATTAAGAATTTTATCTGATTGGAATAAAAATGAACATTAATCTTACCCATGTAACCTATCAAAACCAGCCATTGAGCCAGAATAATGCAGCTATTAATGCACAAACGCAGGGAAATATGGCTGCTGGAGCCGATGGCTCCAAAACGATACAGGTACCAGCTGGCCTTTCAGCAACAGATGCAGGAAAAGCATTGCTTGCAAGTTTGAAGGTGGGAGATAGTTTTACTGGGGAAATTACAAATATTACGCAAAATCAAATCACAATTTCTTTGTCGGATTCTGTACAAATTTCGGCGATTCTTTCAAATGCTTTGTCCTATAATATTGGAGACATGGCTTCTTTTACAATCAAGGATAATTGAGGACAACAGATTGTGTTGCAATCTAATCCCAATGCAAATCTTGATAATTTAATGAATGATCAGACCATCAATCAGGCACTTCAAAATGCACATTTGACGGTAAATGAAACAACGGTTTCCTTGGTCCATGAGATGATGAAACAAAATGTTCCAATTACGCCACAAAACCTTACGCAGTACGCGAAAGGTCTTGAAAGCGCACCATCTGCCACGCCGGAGGATGTTGTATTCTTGAATAAAATGAACATTCCTGTTTCAGAAGAAAATATTCAGGCACTGCATGATTATTATAATTATTCAGAGGAAATCCCAAATCAGACCGCGAAGTTTTCAGAAGACATCTCACAGGCTTTATTAAATATGGCCGATGCCGACCCTGCCGAAGCAGCAACATTCATGAAGAACTTTCAAGAGGCATTTTCTGAACCAATCTCTATGCCAGAGACTATTGCCCAAAATATGACCCTTCAGGAACGCGAAACCCTGTCTGATTCCATTCATGCCATTTTGAGAGAAGATACACAAACAGAGTCTGATGTGAATCAATTAACAGAGAAGTTAAAAGAAGGCAATAT
>JAZUHV010000001.1:0-3799 GCA_045641925.1 Butyrivibrio sp. | reverse complement strand
GGTGTGAAGGTTGATACTTCCAAGTATGTTGGCTAATTTTTGAATCTAATTTTAGATTCTCTTGACAAATCTATATTTGGATGTTATAGTACATCCGTTGGTCAGAAATGACCGCTACCGTAGACAGCAGGTACCGTAAGGTTTAAAATTGCCCGCCGAGGAGTTTTTAGAATTAGAATTCTTTAAAGCCTTCGTGTCTGCGGAGGCTTTTACTATATTATTAAGGAGGATATACTCATGGCTAAGGTTGAGCTTAAGGCACCGGTTGTAGAAGAAATCTCTGCACTGTTAGATGGCGCTCAGGCAGCTGTTCTTGCTGATTACCGTGGACTTACCGTTGAGCAGGATACTGCACTTCGTAAGAAAATGAGAGAGGCTGGCGTAACTTACAAGGTATACAAGAATACCTTAATCAAGCGCGCTATTAAGGACACTCCTTTTGAATCTCTTTCAGTAGACTTAGATGGCCCTACTGCAATTGCTGTATCTAAGACCGACGCTACTGCACCTGCAAAGATTCTTTACGATTTTGCAAAGACTGCAGATAAGTTGGAATTAAAGAGTGGTGTTGTTGATGGCACTTACTATGATAAGGCTACCATCGCTACTATCGCTACCATCCCATCAAGAGAAGAGCTGTTGTCCAAGTTCCTTGGAAGCATTCAGTCTCCTATCACCAACTTTGCTCGTGTTATTAAGCAGATTGCTGAAAAGAACGAAGCAGAGGCATAAAACAAATTACAAACCGCACAGTGATTGTGCAACATTAACTATTTAATTTTTTATGGAGGATTTTAACAATGACAACACAGGAAATCATTGAAGTAATCAAGGGTATGACCGTTTTAGAGTTAAACGATCTTGTAAAGGCATGTGAGGAAGAGTTCGGCGTATCTGCAGCAGCAGGCGTTGTAGTTGCAGCAGCAGGTCCTGCAGCAGCAGCTGAAGAGAAGACTGAGTTCGACGTAGTTCTTGAGTCCGCTGGTGACCAGAAGGTTAAGGTTATCAAGGTTGTTCGTGAACTTACCGGCCTTGGCTTAAAGGAAGCTAAGGATCTTGTAGATTCCGCTCCTAAGACTGTTAAGGAAGGCGCTTCTAAGGAAGAGGCTGAAGACATCCAGAAGAAGTTGGAAGCTGAAGGTGCTAAGGTTACCCTTAAGTAAGATTAGCGTACTGAGCTAGTGCACAAATGAAATTCGCCAATCGTTTGCATGCTTGCATGTGAAACGGTTGGCGATATTTTATTTGTATAGTCCGCGAAGCGGACAGCGAGCAGCTTTGCTGCGAGCCTGGCGCTAGCGAAATCTTAGCAGCTTTGCTGCGAGCCTGGCACTAGCGAAAACCCATATTTTTTCTAAAAATTCTTTTTATTTTCCCTTAAATATTTATTGACATCCCAATTGACTTGTAATAAAATATAGTGTGCTGTACTGTGGAAAAGAGGCCTTTTGCGCCCTTTCGCAGGGAAGCAGAAAATATAACAGAAAGCACAAGGGGTGACCGTCAATGGAAAAGAACAAGTTACGTCCTCAAAAATTTGGCAAGAACATTCGAATGAGCTATTCGAAGCAGAAAGAAGTTCTTGAAATGCCGAATTTGATTGAAGTTCAGAAGAACTCATATCAGTGGTTTTTGGACGCAGGACTCAAGGAAGCATTCGATGATATTTCGCCAATCACCGATTATAGCGGACATTTAAGCCTTGAATTCGTTGATTTTGTCTTATGTGAAGAAGATGTAAAATATTCTATTGAAGAATGTAAGGAAAGGGATGCTACTTATGCAGCTCCTTTGAAGGTAAAGGTAAGACTTTACAACAAAGAAACTGATGAAATTAAGGAGCATGATATTTTCATGGGTGATTTACCACTCATGACCGCTACCGGAACCTTCGTAATCAATGGTGCTGAGCGTGTAATCGTCAGCCAGTTGGTACGTTCTCCGGGTATCTATTATGAAATTGGTCATGATAAGATTGGTAAGACCCTTTATTCTTGTACCGTAATCCCTAATAGAGGTGCGTGGTTAGAGTACGAAACTGACTCTAATGATGTATTCTCCGTGCGTGTCGATAGAACCAGAAAGGTGCCTGTTACCGTTCTTATTAGAGCTCTCGGTGTAGGTACCAATGCAGAAATCTTAGAATTGTTCGGCGAAGAGCCTAAGATTGTTGCAAGTATTGCTAAGGATCCTTCCTGCACAGAAAAGAAGCCAAATGGTGGCTATGAGGAAGGTTTGTTAGAGTTATATAAGAAGATCCGCCCAGGTGAACCATTATCTGTAGATAGTGCGGAAACCTTAATTAACGGTATGTTCTTTGACCCTAGACGTTACGATCTTGCTAAGGTTGGACGTTATAAGTACAACAAGAAGTTAAACTTCCGTAATCGTATCGCAGGCCAGAAGCTTGACGATGATGTAGTAGATGCAACGACCGGCGAAATCATTGCGTCTGCAGGTGAAGTATTGACCAAGGAATCTGCCTTGGCAATCCAGAATGCAGCAGTACCATATGTATGGTTGCAGTGCGAGGAAAGACGCGTTAAGGTTCTTTCCAACATGATGGTTGATTTGACCAAGCATGTGGATATTTCTGTTGAAGAAGCTGCTGAAATGGGTATCACTGAGGATGTTTACTATCCTGTATTAGAGACCATTTTGAAGGAAAATGAGACCTTAGAGGAAATTAAGGATGCATTGAGAAAGAATGCTGTTGATCTGGTTCCAAAGCATATTACTAAGGACGATATTTTTGCTTCTATTAACTATAACATCGCATTAGAGTACGGCGTTGGTACCAAGGATGATATCGATCACTTGGGTAACAGACGTATTCGTTGCGTAGGCGAATTGTTACAGAACCAGTATCGTATTGGTCTTTCCAGAATGGAAAGAGTTGTTCGTGAAAGAATGACCACCCAGGATTTGGATGGCGTATCTCCACAGACTTTGATTAATATCAAGCCTGTAACTGCAGCAGTGAAGGAATTTTTCGGAAGCTCCCAGCTGTCTCAGTTCATGGATCAGAACAACCCACTTTCTGAGATTACCCATAAGAGACGTCTTTCTGCATTGGGTCCTGGCGGTTTGTCCAGAGATCGTGCAGGTTTCGAGGTCCGAGATGTACACTACACCCACTATGGTAGAATGTGTCCAATCGAGACTCCTGAAGGACCTAACATCGGTTTGATTAACTCTTTAGCATCTTATGCAAGAATTAATGAGTATGGCTTCGTAGAAGCTCCATATCGTGTTGTAGATAAGACAGATCCTAAGAATCCACGCGTAACCGACGAAGTTCGTTATATGACCGCGGATGAAGAGGATAATTACTATGTAGCACAGGCGAATGCCGAGCTTGATGAAGATGGTTACTTTGTAAAGAGCCAGGTATCTGGCCGTTACAGAGAAGAGACCTCCCAGTTCGATCGCAGTAAGATCGATTTGATGGACGTATCTCCTAAGATGGTATTCTCTGTAGCTACTTCCATGATTCCTTTCTTACAGAACGATGATGCGAACCGTGCGCTCATGGGCTCTAACATGCAGCGTCAGGCTGTGCCTTTGATGATGACCGATTCCTGCGTTGTAGGTACCGGTATGGAATACAAGGCAGCAGTAGACTCCGGTGTTTGCGTTGTCGCAAAGGAAACTGGTGTTGTAGAGAAATCTACTTCTACTGAAATTGTAATTAAGAGAGCAGACGGAACACGCGATGAGTACAAGCTCATTAAGTATTCCCGTTCCAACCAGTCCAACTGCTACAACCAGAAGCCAATCGTTGTGAAGGGCGATGCTG